>JBCCHQ010000014.1:0-68892 GCA_039028735.1 Planctomycetota bacterium
GTGATCCACTCGTCGCTGGTATCCACGAGCTTCTCGAGATCGTTGTTCGTGACAACTTGCTCAGGAAGGTGTGAACCAGTCCCACTGATCACTACTCGATTCATGGATCTACTTCCTGCAAGGATTCTTTGCGGAGCACCAGGCCCCCCTGCTCTGGTGGCCCCTATGTAAGCACGGTCCTACGGCTCGCAGCAACGCTCTTCGTCCAGGTTACGGCAGCAAAAACGGCGGCGTATCCCATGATTACGCTCAAAACTACAGTCGCAGCGTCTCGGAGGAGGGGTTCTGGCCCGCGAGTGGGGCTCACCAACAATGGTTAGCCGGTCGACTCGACGGCCTGCCCCATAAAGTCTTTCACATTGACATGATGCATCTGCCAGGCCAGCCGTAGCGCGCTCGCTACTGCCTTCGCATCGGACCGGCCATGGCCGATGATAACGTTGCCCGCGACCCCCAGCAGCGGCGCGCCGCCGTACTCTGAGTAGTCGACCATGTTGGCCAAGTCTCCCAGCGAGTCGCTGAGCGCGCCCATGCCACCGCTGCTGTCGGCGCCGGCGAGCATCGCCAGCTTCCCCTTGAGCAGCTGGATCATGCGCTCTGACAAGCCTTCGGAAACCTTCAAGACGATGTTGCCGACGAAACCGTCACAGACGATCACGTCGCAATCGCCCATGAAGATGTCGCCACCCTCTACGTTGCCGATGTAGTGGAGCGGTGACTCCGCCAAGAGATCGCGCGTCTCCTTGACGAGCTGGTTCCCCTTCTCCTCTTCCTCGCCGACGTTGAGGAGGCCCACCGACGGTTTCTCGACCCCATAGACGCGCGCCGTGAACTCGTTCGCCATCAGCGCGTACTGGTAGAGATGCAGCGGCTTGCACTGAATGTTGGCGCCGGCATCGATCATGACCGTTGGTCGTTCGCCGAGCGGGAAAGTAATCAGGATTCCCGCGCGACTCACTCCGGGCAGTAGCCCCAGCCCCATGGTTGCAGCAGCTACCATGGCTCCCGTGTTGCCGGCGCTGAAGACCGTATCGATCTTCTGCTCCTTCAGGAGGTGCATCATGACGCGGATCGACGAGTCTGGCTTCTTGCGCAGCGCGTCGACGGGCGACTCGTGCATCTCCACCGCTTGCGACGCGTGGTGGACTACGAAGCGTGCGGGATCAACGCCGTGCTTGTCGAGCTCGGCTTGAATCGTTTCCTGGTCGCCGACGAGGTGAAGTGCGGCGTCGGGATGGTTGGCAGACGCCATCACGGCACCTTCCACGGTCACCTTGGGCCCGTGGTCCCCCCCCATCGCGTCGATGCCAATGCGCGCCACGCCTAGAACTCTTCGATCTGCAGAAGAGCCTTCCCGCGGTAGAAGCCGCACGTACCGCAGATGCGGTGCGGCAAGTTCCGGGCGTTGCAGCGCGTGCAGCGGGTCTGCTGCGGTGCACTGATCGAGTCATGCGCGCGCCGCTTCCGCTTGCGCGCCTTGGAAACTTTGTTCTGTTGAACAGCCATGTCCGGGTCTCCTCGGATTCCGCACAACGAAATCCATAAGTGCAAAGGCGACGATCACGTATCCGAGTCGGATACGCGGAAGCCGGGGAGTGTAGTTGGGGGGGAGGGGAGGTGTCAAGGTGCATGACCGCGAAAGCCGGAGCGCCTAACCCCATACCCAACAAGTAGATAGCTGCGCCAGGCCGACTCTGGAGTTGGGTTCGGGACGCGACCGAGGTGGTTCGCTCCCCAACTGCAGGCCTGTCCGCCCTCCTAACTGGACCGTTAGCTCCCCAACTGCTGGGCCGCCGCGTCGCGCATCAACTGCATCGCCTCGGCGAGTTTCGCGACGTCTTTGCCACCTGCCTGCGCCATGTCCGGACGGCCACCGCCGCCGCCACCGAGAGTCTTGGCGCCGTCGCGAGCAATGTTGCCGCAGTGCACCTGCCCCTTCTTGACCGCCGCCGATGACCCGACGAGAAAACGCACTCCGCCGTCGTCATAGCTTGCCAACACGAAAACGCGCTCGCCGTCGCGACGCTTCAACGCATCGGCGACGCGTAGGATCTCGTCCATGTCCGCGCCCTCCCACGACGCGGCGATCACTTCGCGGCCACCTTCACTCCAACGGTCGCCAGCGCCGCCGTCGATCTCCGCGAGCAGATCCTTCTGCGCGCTCTTCTTGTTGGCGGTCTTGAGATCCTTGATCTCCTGGAGCAACCCTTCGATGCGCTCACCCAACGCGTCCCGGTCGGTCTTCAGCGATCCACAAACGTCGCGCAGGATGTCTTCGGCGTCACGAACGCGCTCCAAAGTACCCGTACCGGTCAACGCTTCGACCCGACGGACACCCGACGACACCGACCCTTCATGGACGAACAGGAAACCGCCGATCTCGCCGGTGCGCGCGCAGTGCGCGCCGCCGCACAGCTCGAGAGAATAGTCCCCGATCTGCACGACCCGGACTTTGTCGCCATACTTCTCGCCGAAGAACGCCATCGCCCCGCGGGCGAGCGCTTCGTCCTTGTCGCACTCGGTGACTTCGATCGCTGTGTCTTGCAAGATCTGCTCCTGCACGCGACGCTCCACCTCGCGCAGTTCGTCAGCCGACACCTTCTCGAAATGGCTGACATCGAAACGCAACCGGTCGGGCGCGACCAACGATCCCTTCTGCTGCACATGATCGCCGAGCACATCGCGCAGCGCGGCGTGCACGAGGTGGGTTGCGGTGTGATTGCGGTGGATTGCCAGTCGGCGCTCGGCGTCGACTGCGGTCTCGACCGTCACGTCCGCCCGCACGGCCTCGGGATCTCCGCCATCGAGTTCGCAGTCGTGGACGAACACGCCGTCTTGCTTCTTCGTACCCGTCACGCGCAAGCGGAAGTCACCACTCGCGATCGTCCCAGTATCTCCGACCTGCCCCCCGGACTCCGCGTAGAACGGAGTCGCGTCGAGAACGATCTGGAAACGTCCCGGCGTCGCCAGGACCTCTCGCACCTGACCGTTGCCCTGAAACTCCTGATAGCCCGTGAAGACGGTCGGCTCGGTTGTGCTGATCTTCACGACTGTCGCGCCAGCACTCTCGGTGGTGGCCGAAGTCGACTTTCGCGACCGCTCCTTCTGCTGCGCCATCAGCGTCTCATAGCCAGCCTTGTCGACGTCGAGGCCTTGCTCGCGGCACATCTGCTCGGTCAAGTCGATCGGGAAGCCGCACGTGTCGTGCAAGAAGAACGCTTCGGCGGCGGGAAACGCTTCCCCTTTGCCGAGACGGTCCGAGACGTCGCCGAAACGAGTCATTCCCTGATTCAGCGTTCGCCCGAACTGTTCTTCCTCGCTACGAATCAGCTTGGCAATAACCTCCTGGCGCTCGATCAACTCCGGGAAGGCCTCTCCCATCTCGCGCCCCAGGAATTCGACCAGGCGATAGATGAACGCTTCTTCCATCCCCAGCTTGTAGCCGTAGCGTGCGGCGCGGCGGAGGATGCGACGCAGGACATAGCCACGCCCCTCGTTCGACGGATAGGCGCCGTCAGCGATCGCAAACGTCAGGCTGCGGACGTGATCGGCGATCACCCGGTGCGGTGTTCCCGCGTCCCCGGTGTCGTAAGGGCGACCGGTGATCGTCGCGATCTCGTTCATGATCGCGGCCAACGCGTCGGTGTCGAAGACCGATTCCTTCTGCTGCAGCACCATCGAGATCCGCTCCAGCCCCATGCCGGTGTCGATACTCGGCTTCGGTAGTGCTGTCTGAGTACCGTCGGGGTGCTTCTCGAACTGCATGAAGACGAGGTTCCAAATCTCCATGTAGCGATCACAATCGCAAACGCCGAGCGCACACTTCGGGCCACAGGCGGCCGCATCCCCGCGATCGAAGAAGATCTCCGAGCATGGGCCACAAGGCCCGACGTCACCCATCGACCAATAGTTGTCGGCCGCGCCGAGACCGACGATGCGGTCATCTGCAATCCCAACTTCATCGCGCCACACCGCGCGCGCTTCGTCGTCTTCGTGATAGACCGTGATCCAAAGATCCTTCTTGTCGATTCCGAAACCTTCAGTCACCAACTCCCAAGCCCACCGGCAGGCATCGGACTTGAAGTAATCGCCGAACGAGAAGTTGCCGAGCATCTCGAAGAAGGTCAGGTGACGAGCGGTGTAGCCGACGTTCTCGAGGTCGTTGTGCTTGCCGCCGGCGCGAATGCACTTCTGCGTCGAAGCTGCGCGTACGTAGTCCCGCGTTTCAGCACCGGTGAAGACGCTCTTGAACTGGTTCATCCCAGCATTGGCAAAAAGGAGAGTCGGGTCGTCCAGGGGCACAACGGGACTCGACGGGACCATCTCATGGTCACGTTCCCGGAAGAACTCGAGGAACTTCTTACGGATCTCAGCTGCTCGCATCGAAGCCAAACCTTGCTAACGCAATCGAACTGGGCCCACGTGGAAAACCCTGGGCGCTCACGAATCGGCACGGCGAAGTGCACGGTGAGAGCCCCCCTGTCCACCAACGTTGGCGTGGGCGCGAAGCGGCGATTCTCGGGAGGAAACCTCAGAGGTGCAAGGGCTTCCCAGACGTTGCGACTGACTTCAGCATGCCAGCCTCCCAATCGAGCCCGCCCAGCGTCGCGAATACTGGCGCCGTGCCGCGTCGAGATTCAGGCTGACCGTCGTCCATACGCGCGCGGCACACGGGTCGGCTACTGGGGGGCGCGGTGCAACTTGGCGAGAGCGATACGAGGCCCCAACCCGAGCTCCCAACCTTATGGAACTCTCTAGCTGAAGCCGCGCGACTATGGGCAAGCCACAGGAGACACGTCGATCGCACTGATGATCGCCTCACTCCCCGACACATTCGTCAGCGTAATCGCAACTTCCCCGTCAGCAACGGGCGTCGTGTACTCCCGCACCACCAGCGCGAAACGACCGTCAACGCTGGGTGCACACTCGCCAAGGGCGGCAGCAACAATGTCGAAGCCCGTTTCCACGACGGTGCCTTCAATCGCGACATCGAAGACTCGCATTCCAACGGCCACCATGGGATCGATCTCGGCGAAGTAGAGCCGCACACGGTAGCAGGCCGCGGGCGCCGGCAACGGCAAGGAGTAGGTGACGCTGGTCGGGGTTGCGAAGTGAATGCTGGAGAACAGTTCGTCGTCGCCCGCGGCGCAATCGATCGCCGGCATTCCGGCCGGAACGAAGGTCGTCGGCCCGCCGTTGAAACCAAAATCACGCGCCCACGGGTCTCCATTCACATCGAAGTAGAGGGGCAAAGTCGTTGCGCCGCAGTTGATGCGGTACGCGGCATCGACCACGAACGCAGCACTGTCAGTCAGGTTCGTCGAGTCTTCGACGATGACGACAATCGTTTGCACACCGATCTGCTGCCCCGTCGGAACCCATTCGATTACGCCCGTCACGGGATCAATCGTCGCACCTGCGGGAGACGCGGGGTCCAGCATGAAAGTCACGGTATCGCCGGGGTCGATCACGGCGACGGTGTAGGTAAACAGCTCGTTCACCGACGCGATGTTGAGCGGGAGCACAGCCAGATCGATGACCGGCGCCTGCGGTAGCGCGACGACGACGGTCCAACTCTGCAACACAGGCGGACTGACGCCGTCGGTAACAGACACGGTGAAATCGTGAGCACCAAGATCTGTCATTTGCGGCGCCCAGGTCAGAACTCGACTGACCGGGTCGAACATCGCGGCCGCTGGCCCTTGCGTAAGGCTGTATGTCAGCATCTGGCAGCTGTTGGCATCGCGCGCCGTGACGGCATAGCTATACGGACTCGCGGGAGCGGCGAGCAGTGCCGGAGCGGATGTGATCGCCGGCACGACGTTGTTGCCAGCGTCTGCAAACACCTGAATCCCATTGATGTAGCCGGCATCGCCTACGTTGTTGCTGACGACGAGGTCGAGCATGCCGTCTGTGACCTCCACGAGCGACGTCTCGACGACCGCGTAGTTGTTGCCGGCTGCTGTCGCCGCCAGCGCCGCCGAATAGATGTCGTACTGCGCCAACGCTGCGCACCCCTCCACAGCAACATCGAAGACGCGCTGCCCGGCCGTATCGAAGAAGATTTCGGCGAAGTGCAACTGGACACGATAGTTGCCGTTGGGCACTCCGATCGCGTACGCCGTCGTCGCCCCGGGGCTCGGAAAACGGCCGCTCTGATAGACTGCCTCAGCGCTAGTCCCCGCGATCGAATTGGATACCGTGAAAGTCGCACTGGTCGCCAGATCGAAGCCGAGATCCGGAGACCACACCTGGGTCCCGTCATCGAAGGGCACCAGGCCGTCGCCGCAGTTGATCCGATAGGCGGTTGTGACCGCGAAGGTCTGCTCGACGAAGTCGGTCGCCAGGTCCGTCGCCCGCACTGTGATGATCTGCTCGCCGATGTCCTGCGGCACCGGGAGCCAACTCAGCTCCCCTGTGTTGGCGTCGATCGTCACACCAGCGGGTGCTGCCGTCAGTGTATAGGTCAGCACGTCGCCGACGTCGGGGTCGATCGCGGCAGCGGTGTACGTGAACGGAACGGTCACGGTCGCTGCTGTCGGTGGTACCGATGTGAAGCTCGGCAAGTTGTTGGCGCCCGGCGCGCTGACCAACACTTGCCACTCCTGCGTCGCAACGCCACCGAAGGAATCGAGGGCAGTAATCGTGAACGAGATCATGGACCCTTCGTCGAGAACCGACGGAGTCCAGGTCAGTTGCCCCGTCACGCTATCCATCGTTCCCGGGCCCTGCACCAAAGCGTAGGTCGGCATCTGACAAACATCGGCGTCGGTGGCCACGGCGGCATAAGTGTATTGCAACCCCGAAGACGCAGCAGGCACAGGTGTCGTCGTGAAGACCGGCGCAATGTTGGCTCCGTGGCTGCCGGCGAGGATTTCGATCCCAGACACGACTGGCAAGTCGACGACGCTGACGAACTCGATCTCCAAGATGCCGTCGTCGACAGTAACGAGCGACCCCTGCTGAGTAGCCACGTCGTGCCCCACTGTCGCGTGAATGTCAAAGTCGGAGACGACCCGACACCCTTCCATATCAATGTCGAAGACGCGTGCTCCATCGGCAGTAAAGAACGTCTCGGCGTAGTGCAAGCGCACGAAGTAGGCCCCGTTGGCAATTGGAATCGCGTAGCCGCCGCCCGCCACGGTCCAAAAGCGCAGGGTTTGATAGACACCTTGCTCGATGGTTCCGGCAATCGGATCGGTGCCGGTGAAAACCCCCGTGTTACCGAAGAAGCCTGTGTCCAGCGGCCAGCGCTCCTGACCGCCGCAACACACTACGGTGCTGTCGCCGCAGTTGACCCGCAAGCCGGTCACGACGCTGTACATCAAGTCGCGAAACTGCACCGGACTACCGTCGTCTGTCGCGCGCACGACGAATAGATTGTCAGCAACCTGATCGGACGACGGCGTCCAGGTGATGACGCCAGTTGCTGCATCGATCTGGGCACCCGCTGGGGCTACCTGCAACGTGTGAGTCACTGTGTTGCCAGGGTCAGAGTCCGTCGCGTGCGCATTGTGGATGTACTGGCGCCCTACTGTTGCAGTCGTAACGGGCGGGAAGTCGAAGACGGGCGGCATGTTGTTCGGCGCTGATACGACGCTGACGATGAAGTCTTGATCGGTCGACTCTCCGTGGCCATCGGTAGCCGTCACGGTTAGCGCATTGACACCAACCTGCGCGGCACTGGGTGTCCAGGTCAACAAGCCTCCGGGGCTCATAGTGGCCCCCGGGAACGGAGCCATCGAGAACGTAACTACATCGCCGATGTTTTGATCGACGGCCGTCGCCTGATAAGTGTACACAGCGTTCTCGACGGCAAACGTCAAAGGCACCGATGTGAAGATCGGTGCTCGATTGCTGGCACTTCCGACCAAGACCTCAATGCCACTAACGGTCGGATGGTCAGCGCTACCTTCGGCGAAAGTCAGCGTCAACACACCATCGGCAATACGCACGTCGAAGGCTTCGATCGCTGCCTGTTGAAAGCCATAAGATGCGAAGATGTCGAACTCGTCGAGCACCACTTGCCCCTCGAGCAACACGTCGAACGAGCGAAATCCTGGCCCGTTCAGCGCGATCTCCGCGAAGTGCAGCAGTACCTGGTAAGGCGCCGTGCCCAGGGGCAGGGGCAGGGAGTAGCTAAACGCTGGAGCGAACGTGAATCGCTCGCGCTGGTAGATCGGCGAATCGGCTGTCCCAGAGACCGGAACTGGGAACGTGAATACCTCACCTGGCGGATTGTCGTAGCCGAAATCGGCGGCCCAGACAGAACCGTCGGTCGCGACATACGGCACCGTCGCGCCCGCATCGATTCGATACTGCGTCTCGACGACGAAGGCCTGCTCCACGAACAACGGCGGGGTACCGTTGTCAGTGACACGTACCGTAAAGTTCTGCGACCCCAAATCGGCACCGGCCGGGGTCCAAGTAAGCATGCCGGTACTGGCGTCGATCATCGCTCCGGTTGGCGCGACGATCAGGGAGTACGTCAGCTGGTCACCCACATTGGGATCGATGGCGTCGACGTCGTATTCGTAGTCGACCATCACGGTCGCGAGACTCCGGGCAGGCGTCGTGATGATCGGCTGCAAGTTCGATTGCGCCGCAACGACTACCGTGAACGGCTGCTCTGCGAACAACCCTGCTGCGTCGGTCGCTCGAACGACGAAGTCATTGGCGCCCGCCTGAGCCACCGTCGGGCTCCAGAAAATCTGACCTGTGCCGGTGACGACAGTGGCACCTGTCGGGCCAACTGGCAGCGTAAAGGTGATTGTGTCGCCTGGGTCGGGATCTGTCGCTTGGACCTCATAAAGGTACAGGGATCCGACGGTCGCGTTCGTGACCGGTGCTGAAGTAATCGTCGGCGGGAGTGAGGCCAGCGGACAAGTGTCAGTGCTCACACAGTCGAAGGGATCGGCTGGGGTTGGATCTACGCCGCAGTTCGGAAACGGTGGCGCTGGTGGTGCGCCACCGGCGAACAGCGCGGTCAACAAGATCACAGCGTCGCTGATGTTGACGCCTCCATCATCGTCGGCATCCGCCGCATCGACGCAGTCATGCACTTGACAGTTGATCCCGAACTGCAGGCAATCCATCGATGGAAACAACACGTTCAGCGTGAACACCGGATCGCTGATGTTGAACGAGCCATCGCCATTGGTATCGCCGCGGATGAAGGTCGAACCGGCATCGGCAACGGCAGCGAGGGGTCCGAGAACAACGAAGACCGCGCACAGAAGGCGTCTGGTCTGCGTCATCGGGCATCCTCTCCGACGCTCGCCGATACATGATAGTGCGAGCGCAATCCGTCATAAGTGCGTGAAATGGCCGTGCAGCGACAGCTAGCCAGCCCGAGGGTACTTACTGAGACACCCTCGAATCAAGCTGATACCGTCAGACTTGCGGCGGCTTGCAGCGCGCTATCTGCCTATCGGAGCAGATTCTTGCACTTATGACTGCTGCTGCTCGCGACGAACGAGGAGCTCGGTCTCTAGGTCGTCGTCAGCGTCAGCATTGAACGGAAGTGGTGGTAGCGATCTTCGGCTTCTTCGAGGCGCAACTCGAGCATGCGATTGACTCCGAAGTCCTCGCAGCAGTAGGAGGCCATGACCGTCCCCCATGCCACGGCGCACTTCATCGTATCGATGTCGACGTTGCCTTGCCGTGCCAGGTAACTCATCAGGCCGCCCGCGAACGAATCGCCAGCGCCCGTCGGGTCGGTGACTTGCGAAACGGGCACTGCCGGGAGCGCGATGTCGGGACCGTCATGGAAGATCAAGCAACCGTGCTCGCCCTTCTTCAGCACGACGTAGCGCAGTTCGTAGCGGCGCTGAATCATGCGCCCCGCTTCGACGGTGTTGTCGATGCCAGACAGCAGTGCAGCCTCTTCATCGTTGAGTACCAGCCCATCGATGCGACGCAGTAGGTCTTCGAGCTCGCTGTGCGCAGTTTGGATCCACAGGTCCATCGTATCGGCCATCACGAACGGACGTCCGGCGACTTGATCGAGCACGCTCGCCTGCGTCATCGGGGCGCCGTTGGCGAGGAACAAGAACTCGGTCTCACGGTAGGACTTCGGCAGCTTCGGCTCGAAGTGTTCGAAGACATTGAGCTCGACCGAGAGCGTCTCTCGCGAGTTCATGTCGTCGTGATACTTCCCCTCCCAACGGAAGGTCTTGCCATCGGCGACGGTTTCCAGCCCCTCGAGCTCGATGGACCGAGACGCGAGAAGATCGCGGCGATCGTCGGGAAAGTCGTTGCCGACGACGCCGACCAGCTTGACCGGGCCCTGGAACGCGGAAGCCAACGCGAAGTGCACTGCGGATCCACCGAGCGCATCGTCGGCACGCCCGGTCGGAGTGATAATGCTGTCGAAGGCCACTGAGCCGACTACTACCAGAGTCATCCGTGATTCTCCTTTTGCGCGATCCCGCGCGACCGGCGACCCCGGGTCACCAGCGGGTTCCTCGTCGTTTTCTGCGTCGTTTCCTGGCCCCCCCAACGAAGGCAACGCGGGAGTGTACCGACAATTCCAAGGAAAGCAAAACGAGCCGGACGGACCGTTGCGGATGGGGTTGCATTCCGGGGGCGATCTGCAACTCTGAACGGCCTGAATCTAGCATTTCAATTCCAGTAGAAGCGACGGCAGAGGCGACAGATGATCGACATCAAGGATCTCCGGCAGAACCCGGACAAATACCGTAAAGGCGCTGCTGACAAGTGCATGGACGTCGACATCGACCGCTTGCTCACCGTCGATGCCCAGCTGCGCGAAGGGCTCGCCGAAAAGGAGCAGATCCAGGCCGAACGCAATCGTATCGGCAAGGAAGTCGGGCAGCTGATGGGGCGGCTGAAGAAGGCCGGCGATGCTGAGAAACCGGCACTCGAGGCGGAAGTGCAAGCGCTACAAGCACGCCCCGGCGAGCTGAAAGAGCGCGAGAAGCAGCTATCGGAGCGAGTGACGGCGCTGCAGGAAGAGCGCGACCAGCTGTGGATCGAGCTGCCGCAGCCACCGGACCACGACGTGCCCGTCGGCAAGAGCGCCGCCGACAACACAGAGATTCGTCGCTGGAATCCAGACTGGTTCGACCCGGGCAAGAGCTTCAGCGACAACAAAGGCTTCACACCGAAGGGGCACATCGAACTGGGCCTCGCACTCGGCATGTTCGACTTCGAACGAGGCGTCAAGATGGCGGGGTCGCGCAGCTATGTGCTGACTGGCGCAGGCATGATGCTGCACCAAGCCGTGCTGCGCTACGCGTTCGACTTCATGGTCAAGGAGAACGGCTTCCGACCGATGAGCGTGCCCGTGATCGTGCGCGAAGAGTGCATGCTCGGGACGGCTTTCTTTCCGCACGGACGTGACCAAGCTTACATGGTCAATGAACGAGCTCGTGGCGAGGGGCAAGACTCGTACCTCACCGGTACCGGTGAAGTGGGGCTGATGGGCTACCATCAAGGCGAGATCTTGAATCACGCCGATCTGCCACTCAGCTACACAACCGTGTCGACTTGCTTCCGACGTGAGGCGGGCGCGGCCGGCCGCGACACTGCTGGCCTCTATCGCATCCATCAGTTCGACAAGGTTGAGCAGGTCGTGATCTGTGAATCGAACGAAGAATTGAGCCGCGACTGGCACAAGAAAATGATGGGCTTCGTCGAACAGCTGCTACAGAACCTGGGACTCCCCTACCGTCTGCTCCAGTGCTGTACCGGCGACCTCGGTCCGAAGAATGCCGACATGATCGACATCGAAACGTGGATGCCCAGTCGGGGCGCACTCGATGAAAACGAACAGCCGCAGGGTGAGTACGGGGAAACGCATTCCGCTTCACGCTTGTACGACTACCAGTGCCGCCGTCTCAACATCCGCTACAAGGATCCCGAAACGAAGAAGACGCGCTTCTGCCATTCGCTCAACAACACCGTCGCCGCCAGCCCCCGGCTGCTGATTCCGATCATGGAGCTCTACCAGAACGACGATGGCTCGATCACTGTGCCAGAAGTGCTGCGGGACCACATGTGTGGGATGGAGCGCATTACTGCGCAATAGCGCTCAGAAGCACGTCACCAGGTTGCAGTCGAGCGTGAAGCTGCACGAAACGAACGTGCAGCCATGCTGCGGTAGCGGCGGCCCACCGCTCCCGAACAACGATCCCAACAACGCAATCGGGTCGCCGATGTCCAGCGTGTCATCGTTGTTCCAGTCGCAGGCATGGGCGCAGGCAATCGAGGTCACGGTCGGGTCGAACAGATAGAGCAGCGACGCAACGGGATCGGCGATGTTCACGACACCATCGCCGTTGCAATCGCCCGGGAGCAGCGCGAGATCAACGACGAAGAACGGGCTGAGCTGCTGCCGGTAGGCCAATGCGAGTTCGTACTGATTCCCCGCGTAGCCTCCGAACTCCCACGAAGACGTGATCGTGTCACCGACTCCCAAGCCAAAGTGCGCTTGCTCGTTCAGAACCACGGTCGGATACGGCTCTTCGAGCTGCCCCACGTCGTCCACTGAGTTACGAAACAGCACCTTGGACAGCCCACCATTCTCGGCGCCGAGAACCGCGCGGTCGGTAGAGTCGCCTGCGGCTGCGTTGTCTTGGTTGTAGCCAGCGAGATCGGGCAGATTCACGTAACAGTCGAACGGCAACAGCTCGATCTCCGTGAGCGAATCGTCGCCACTGGTCACCAACGTCTCATCGACGCCATCGATTGCGCTGAACGCGGTCGCCGGCCCACTCCATACCTCCGAACCCTCGACGTAGACCGAGACTCCGTTCGCGACGAAGTTTGCAAGCAAAGCACCCTCCGCTGCTGACAAGACATGGTGATTCGGAAACGTCCCGAGGCAAACCCAGACGACGACGCTCTGGTCGGGGGGACCGAAACAGGAGTAGCTGAGCAAATCATCGATGACGATGGCCTGCAGACCTTGGTAGGCGAGTGCATCGCGCAGAGGCGTCACGCTGTCGACCGCTCCGCCGATCCCCTCTGCAGCCCAAATGAAGTCGGCATAACCACCGCCAGAGTACGGAGAATGAGTCAGCGAACAGGTCACCAGTGCCGATGCACCATTGGCGCACTGCGCGGTCAACGTCGCGATGTAACGCTCGGCCGGCAGTGAGCCCGCGGTAGTTGCCGTCGCTGCGCCCGCGAGCGTCTCGGTGTGGGCCAGCACACCTTGCGAGTCAACGAGGTCGAGCTGGAGGGCAGCATAGGGTTCGGCGTTCACCCACGAGAACGTGATCGAGTTGGCCCCACAGTCGGAAACACAGGTCAACGTTGTCGGTGGCGCGCAAACCTGCGCGGCCAGCGGCATCTGAATAGCACTGACAACGAGAATCGCTGCGAGAGCGATCCAAAGAGGTCGAGCTGCGCTCATCCGAAGCCTCACGATCTTGAAGGGGTGCGTCTTCTGCGTCTTGAGGTTGTTGTCCCACTGCCTTGCGACCAACCCCGCGAACGGTAGGCCATTGTGGCCGACGGTCGGCACAAGGGCACGCGGTTTTGGTCGTGAGGTAGTAAACTCTGTCGCAAGGGAATGCCGCTTTGTCACTCGTCGACTCCACAGCGCTGCTGCGAGTTGAAGTCGAGCTACGGAACGCGTTAGGGGAAACTCGTGCGTCTTATTGCAGCAACAGCCATCGTCGTTGGTGTCCTTTTGTCGTGGTGGCTCCTGAGCGCAGGGCCGGACCTAGAGCGGCTTCCTGGCCCACCCAAGGCAATACCAGCAGCACCGGTCATGGATTCTGAGCTCACTGACGACCTTCGCAGTGAAGGGCTAGAAACCCGCGCGGTGACAAGCGCTGCCCCCGCACTCTCGACACCGCAGCTCGACACCACCGCCCCACCGACAACCGAGAGTCGCCCCGACGACGAACGGGAAGTGACGACCGAAGAAGACGAGGGGCGCGTCGCGCTCTGGCTCTCCGATGGCGCAGCAGCAGCGACGAATTCGATCTTGATCCTGTTCACTCCTCCCACCGGCTTCGACCGTGACTACACGCTCCACTTCGAACTCGACCCGGCTCTGGCGCAACACTTCACTGCTCTCCGTCCCTATGGACTCTCCGGCGTCGACGTAGCAGGCAGCGTGGAAGGCACGGAGTTACAGGTCCAGATCGCACGTCAGAAGGAAGGCTACTCCTGGGATGGTGGCGATGAGTACCACATCGCCCTCGTCGACTTTCACGGCCCCGGAAACGGCGAGTACGAAATCACACCGACACACGTGACGTCCGAGTTCGCGGCAGATCGCGCCACGTACACATTGGTCTCGGACACGCTCGTTGTCGCTGACCCGTGGATCGACATCACCAGCGGCACAAGGCGCTTCGACCGCCTACCGGTCGGACATTGCGAGCAAAGCTACTGCTTCGTATTGAAGGGGCGTCACTTCGATAGCGAACCCAGGTTTGCGCTGACCGCCGGTGCCATGCCCCCGGGAGTACGCTTCCTCGCCAACTATAACGGCCTGGCGTCCGGCACGATTGCACCCGCCAGCGCCGGCACCTACCGCTTCACGGTCGCGGCGCGCTCCGGCGGCGTGGCCATTTCGCGCGAGTTCGAAGTACTCGTCACGAACAGCGGACCAATGCTCGAACGGGCCGCGCTGCGCATGCAAACCCCTGGCCCTGTCGTGCTCCCCGGGGATGAAATCGAACTTCGCTTCAGCGAGCCCGTCCACAACACCGCCGGCTGGGCCAACTCGCTGCAACCAACGATCGCCGGCGATTCCTTTGGGGACGCGACCCTGCGCGACGGCAAGTACGACACGTACAAAACCATCGTGCTTGGCGAAGGAGTGCGCCTGACTCGCCTGGGGGACGGTGCTGCGATCCGCGTCGTTCCCGCCGATGGCGGCCTCGTCGACTCCGAAGGGGTCCGCGCCTCTGGCGAAGTCGAGATCAGCGACGCTGCGAGGGGTTGGTTCTCCGCCTACTGGACTCTGAACAAGACGATCGACCCGGTGACTTTGTCGCATCCATGCTTTGCAGATCCCGGCATCGAGGTGAAGCACCTCCCGCAGGGGCTGAGCTTCGATGGCCGCCGGATCACCGGCACTCCCACCGAGACCTGCCACGGACTTCTCTTCGTAACCCGCGCAAAAGATCAGAGTCGGCGCCGCCACTCGTACTGCGTCTGGGAGCGGGATTTCATGGTTTACCAGTTCGACCCGGCCAGCAGAGTCTATTCCCCAGGAGAATTGATCCAGTTCGAGCTACGGACGCCTCTGTCGGCAAAGGAGCACCCAGTGCGTGCAACGATCGACGGAGTTCCGTTGATCCGGTCCCCGGGGATGTTTTGTAGCTTCCTGCTCCCTGACGCGGCGCGTAGTGGCCAGCTGGTCGTCATGCAGGGATCGCACCGACACGAAGTGGGGCGCCTGACCATCGAACAAGACGGCAACCCGCTCGACCTCACACCACAGATCACGTACTCGACGTGGTTCTACGATTCTGGCGCGGCCGTCATGTTGGTACGAGGTCGCAACCTCACGAACGCGACGTTTGCGGTGGGTGATGTCGTCGTCGAGACAACTCGGAACGGTTCGACGTGGGCCATCCTGCCGTTCCCAGCCGGCGCCAACAGCGAGGAAGTGACGATCCTCGAGCGCTAGTTGCGCAGGCACAACGGAGCACGAGGAGCCTGCTCTCTTCGTGCTACGCTGCAGCCCGCCGGTCTAGTTGCTGACTGGTGGTCCGGCCGGCATCACCGCGTCTGCTGGAACCAACTCATAGACTGGGAACTTCGTGTTCACATCGCCTTTGAGCCGAATGCGGATGTCCATGTCACGCTCGGGCCCCTTGCCCGTCCAGGCGAGACGCTGTCCATGCGGCGCAATCACGTGTTCGGAAAAGTCATCCTTCTTCTCGACACGCCCCTTCACGCTGAAGTCCAGAATCGACAGCGTATAGGAAGCGTCATAAGCAGCATCGGCGACCTTCTCGAGGTCGATGTTTTGATGAATGTCGAAATGCGCCCAGGCGTCGCGCGTGTCGAGTTCGATCTTCTGAGCACCCAACTGGCGCTCGAGTGCCTTCACGAGTCCGAAGGCTTTGTCGTTTCAGATTCATGTCATGAATTGGATGTGCACCCGAGCCACCTTTGGACCCTTCGGCACAGGCGCGCCCATGAATGCGGCGCAGCCACCAACGAAAAACAGCAACGTGGTCGTCACGCCGAGGAGTGCCACCCTATTGCGAAGCGTATTGAATGTCGTTGACATCGTAGTCGTCCTTCTTATCTCGATCGAAAGCGAGGTGCTCCCCCAGGGGTGCACCACAGTGGTTCATCTAGAAGCGAATGCCGAAGGCCATGCTGAAGCGGCGTTCGAACGCCAGCTGTGTGCCTCCGTAGTCGCGGTACAACGGGAAGTCGTAACTGAACTTCACGGTCGTAGCCGGAGTAAAGTGAAACGTCACTCCCGGATGGATCACGATCAGATCACTGCCGGAATTGGAAACCCGTTGCCCGGTCGCCCGATCATGGGATTGATGCGTGTACTTGACGCCAACTTTGATCGACGCAGACGGGCCAGGATACGGTTCGTGCCAGAAGCGATAGGCGGCGTCGATCTCAGTCGCAAAGAAGTCACCTCGACGAGTCCCTGTCCCTGGTTGGTTGAACTTGTAGAGCGCCGTGTAGTCGAACCGAAGGCGGTCCAGTTCGATGTTGGCGCTGAAACCGACGATGGGGTTCCAAGCACCTCGGCCCGGTTGAATCTTCTGCGGCAGACGCACGCCGCCCTCCGACTCACGGCTGTTGCCGGTCGGTGCCTGGACGCCGCCGAAGACAGCCACGTGCGCGGCACTACGAAACCAATCAGTCTTCCAGACGCGGTACTTCGCCAGGAAAGCCGCGTCGCCGACTCCTTCAGCCGACTGGCTCGAGCCACCAGACCGTAGCTGCCTATGCGTGTACGGAACGAGCAGCGACAGCGACATGTCCGCGCGCAATCCGTAGTCGATCCCCAGCACGGCTGTGCGCTCCTCGAAACGGCGACGCAGTGGATCGGTGACGTCGTTTGCGCCCCTGAAGGTCTTCTTCTGGACCCGCGTGATGCCAGACAGCGAAACTCGAATCCCGCGGCTAAACAGCATCTCCGGTGCCAGTACCTCGATACCTCCTTGCTGCGCAGAGACCCCCGACTGCCAGCCGAGAGTGACTACGAACAGAGCGATGTAGAGGTGCTTCCTCGTAACTCGCAAAACATCTCCTTCGTGTAGTTGCTGAATCTGAGATCTGCCGAATCGTCGGCTCTCGTAGCAGCCGACAATTGGGACACGCGAGGAGCCAGTCCAGACCCTTGGCCCGGCACGAAACTCCTCAGGCTGTCGCCTGGCTAAATCCTGGAAACACAGAGGAGGGATAAGCGTTGCCGAGACGTAGTTGCCTGGCGCCACTCGGCTGCATTCGACCAACGCACCGCATGAATCGCGGCGTCGTTCTGGTCGGCGAGGTCGGAGCTATCGAGAACACAGACACTCGTGTTCGCGGGGACCCGCGGAGCGTCCCCCGGTAGCTGCTCGTACGGAGGGGTCGGCGTGTGCGAACAGCGGCACGTCTTGCCACTGCTGCTACAACAGCAGGCTTCGAGACGTCCTTCCTCACTTCGTTCAGTGACGACTGTTGCCGCAAAGGCTTCAGCACAGCAGCTCGCAGCTGCGGAATCGACCGCTGGAGCGGCTGCCCCACACGCGCCCGTCAAACACGGAAACGCCATCAGGATCGGCAGCGCCGCCTGCATGAGGACGATTGTGATCACCAAGGTCCGTTTCATGCTCGCTAGTTTCGGAAGTGGAACGCGGCTGTCAACCAGGAAGTGCCCGTGGCATCTCCTACAGGCCACACAATGCGCCAGATCGTTGATTTCAGGGCTTCTGCCCGCCGACGACGATGTATTCCCCACCATTTTGAGCCGCCAACTGACTCAGAAACGCCGACCGAAAGCCCAACGCGATCGTATGGATCGTCACCTGACTGGTCTCGTTGAGGCGCCGGATCTCTTCCAGATGATCGCACCATCGGTGTGCTTGCCCGCTGACGGGGAGCCATCGGAAAGCAGATAGATCGTATCCACTTCGCCGCGCTGCACCACATGCTCGAGAGAGTCGTAGATATTGGTCGCACCACCCGGAGCCAGGCCCTTGGCAAAGCGCACGGCCTGCGCCTTGACGCGCTTCGACACCGGCACGAGCTTCTTCACGAACTCTCGATACTTGCCGTTGAACGGCAATATGTTGAAACGCGTTTTCGGGCGTAGCGCCTCGATAGCGTTGATCAGCTCTTGCTTGGCAAGATCGATCTTCGTCGTCTCCTTTTCGCCGCCCCCTTCGCGCGCAACGACCACCTTGCCACTCATGCTGCCCGACACATCGACGACGAACGCCAACTTCTTGCTGATGATCTCGACACCAAAGTACGACGGCGTGGCTTTGTCGGGATTGGCCTTCTGCACGAACGACCGCCCCTTGCCGTCGTCCTCCCGAGCCTTCTCCGCGAACTGCTCTCGCGTCTTCTTCCAATAGTCAGCCCAGTCCAGGGGATCGGGACCAAGGTCAGCCCCTGTGATTAGAATCAGCAGCCTTACGACTTGCGGCAGGAGCACCCCATCCTCTTGCGCCATTCGCTCAATGAGAACGTCGACGAGGTCGCGTCGTGCATACCTGCCAGCAACCCCCAACGCGGCACGGCGGACTTGCCAAGCAGGGTCTGCGAGTGCCTCGAGAATGCGCTGAAAGACCGCTTCCGATTCAATCTTTGCAAACGCCTGCATACAGAGAGTTCGCACAGCAACGTCCGGACTGCGACTCAATCGCAATAGCTCATCGGACGCCACTGTCGGATCCATGCGCTTCAATGCCCGAATCGTCGCCTGCTGAACGTCCGGCGCCTGCGAACGCTTCAGGACCGCCAACAAGTCCTCTTCGCTTCCCTCGGCACCAAGACGTCCGAGCGATTCTACGGCTGCAGCGACGACCCGCGGCTCACGATCCCGCAGCAGCTGGCGCAGTGACGGAACCACCTGCAGCGATTGGCAGTAGCCCAGAGCGCGCGCCACGCCAATGCGCAGCGCAGTTGGCGTACGCGGTGACGTCGCGATCGAGGTACTGAGGTAGCTGAGCGCTTCGTCGTCGCGAACACTGCGAAGGCCCCGCAGCACGAGCTGATTTGCCTTGTCGACCGCCGCCGGCAGATCCTTGCCATCCTGATAGCCACGAATCAACAGGCGAGTCGCGGCGAACGACCCGACCCGGCCGAGCATCTTTATTGCGGCTTGCCGCACTTTCGGCTGTTGCGCCTCGATCCAACCGTCGAGCACCTTCAACTTGCTCTTGGCAAGATGACGGCGCTTCATATTGTCGAGAATCTCGAGCTGCATCTTCTGCGGCGCCTGGTGCAACAGCTTCAGCAATGATTCAGCAACCTTGGCGCCACTTACCTTCAGGCTCGGTTTGACCGCGGCCGCTCGCAGATCGCCCTTCTCCTTGCGGATCAGGCGCTGAAAGAACTGCTCGGACTCTACGCAGCGCACGTCCCCCATCTTGTCGAGCGCCTTCTTCACGCCTTTGAGTTCGTTGGCCTTCTCCTTGAAAGCAGCCTTCTTCCAGACCGTCAGGGCGGCGATGTACTCGCGATGCAGCTCGTCGAGACGAATTCGCGGATGGCGCTGCGTTTCCATGTCATTGCGCGCCCGCTTTGCATAGTTGCTGCTGGGGTGTTCATCGATGACGCGCTGCCACAACTTCCTGCCGTCGTCGAACAATCGCAGCTCACGACACGTGAGCCCCGCATCGTAGAGACAAGCAGCCACCGCTTGCGCCTGTGGATACTCTTCGTAAACACGACGAAACGTGATCAACGATGCTTCCCACAGCAGTAGATCTTGCTCGGCGTGTCCTTTGTAGTGGAGAACATCCGGAGTCCGCGCATGATCGGTACCTAGATCGAGAAACAGGTCGAACCCCTCGAGCGCCTCCTTCGGCCGCTCGAGCGCGCGCTGACACTGCGAACGGTAGAACAACGCTTCCTGCGCTTCCGGGGTCCCTGGGAAGCGATCGATGATCTCCTGAAAGAGGTCCTCGCAGGCACGGTAGTTGTCTTCACGAGCGGTCGCATCCTTTGGCCGACTGCCGTACTGGCGCGCCGCCTTGCGCAACGCTTCCCCAGCCTCGGTGATGGCACTGTCGGCAGCAGCTTCTCCGTCGGCGTCGCCATCGACTTCATCCGTACCGTGCGAGACCGACGCAACCAAGCAGGCACGCTGCTCGTCGACACAAGCGTCGGTTCCAGTCTGCAACGAGAAGAGAACGAATAGGACAAGCACCAAGGAACGCGGCGGTGTGAGCATGTTTCTCCTCGGTTGGCTACGCTCGAGCAACGAAAGGCAGAGCAGCTTGTCAGTGTCAGGCACAGTGAGTCTTGTACGGTGTCTACGTGGGTTGGTTTGGTCAACTCGATCCCCTTCCCGCCGCCCATGACCCCGACTTCCTGTTCGCCCTCCCGAACACCCCCATCCCCTTCCCAAAAAACAACTTGGAGCCCCTCCACACATCTCAGCCGCCCTCTAGATGTTCGCATTCTGTTAGGGTACGATCTTCGATCCCCCGGGACTGACCCCGTATCGAAGGAGCCCAAATGAAGAGCCAATCCAACCTCGCCACACGCTTCTCCCTGCAGCGTGGTGTCGACTTCGAGAAAGAGCAGCAACGCCGCGAGTGGGGGCTCCGCGCGCTGAGTGGGCGTCTCGTCGAGCTATCGGCGCAAGAAGGAAGCGCATCCATCACGATGGCAGCAACGTTGATCCGCCAGGCGCAACTACAAGGGGAAGTCGCAGTTTGGATCGGTCTCGATTCGAGTTGCTTCTTCCCTCCTGACATGGCGCGTTGCGGCGTCGACTTGGATCACTTACCGGTCATGCGGTTGCCGCAAACGCGCGCCATTCCGATCGCAGCGGATCTGCTGGTGCGATGCGGTTCCTTCGCGCTGCTCGTTCTGGACCTTGGCGCTGATGTGAACTTACCTCTGTCGACGCTGACCCGCCTTGCTGGGCTCGCAAAGCATCACGATACCGCTCTCGTTCTGTTGACCGAGAAGCCACGTAATGCGCCTTCTCTAGGATCGCTGGTCTCGGTCCGTGCAGAAGTCGTTCGTCGTGATCTTGGGAATGGCCGCTTTGCTTGTGAGGTGCGGGTGCTGAAGGACAAGAGCCAAGGCCTTCCATCGAAACATACGGAGCTCCGTCGTGGACCGGATGGCCTGCATTGATCTACCCGCCTTGCCGCTACAGTTGCTGCTACGCCGCGAGCCTGAATGGCGCGGCCATCCATGCGCCGTCGTAGACAGTGACAAGCCACAAGGTCGGATCTGCTTCGTCAACAGCCGTGCCCAAAAGGTCGGGATCTTACCCGGCTTTCGTTACGCAGCAGGACTCGCGATCGATCGCGACCTTCGCGCTGGCATCATCGATGACGAAGAGGTCGCTGCGTGCCGTGCGGAAGTCGTTTCGATTTTGCAGCGCTTCACTCCCTCGGTCGAGCCCAGCGATGTCGAGCCTGGCGTTTTCTGGCTCGATCTACGGGGACTTCACCGCCTCTACCCAGAGTGGCAAATCTGGGCTGAGCAGGTTCCCGCTGCGCTTGCAGAGGCGCGTTTACGAGGACGAATCGCTGTTGGCTTTCGCCGTTTCGGCACCTATGCGGCAGCTCGCGTACAGAAGCCGAAAGTACATGTCTTCGGCGATGAGGAAGCCGAAGAGGAGTTTGCTCTCGGAGCTCCACTGACGCTACTGGCGATCACACCAAAAGTACGCGATGTGCTCCTTAAGCTTGGTTTGCAGACAGTCGGCGACCTGCAGAAGCTTCCTGAATCAGGCCTAAGGCGTCGCTTTGGGGCTGACCTCTGGAACTTCTACCAGTTCGTGACCGACCAAGGGACGACACCTGTCGCTGGTGAAGTGCTGCGCGAGCCACTCGTTGCCCAGATCTTGTTCGACGACGGCATCGATCGTAGCGACCAATTGCTGCTCGCCATCGAAGACTTGCTGATGCCATTGCTCGACATGATGTCAGAGCGCGACGAAGCGATGGTGCTACTGTTGATCGAGTTCAGTTTCGATCACTTCGAACCACTCCGCGAAGAGATTCGCCCTGCAGAGCCGACCCTCGACATGAGTCAGCTCCTCGGACTGATCCTGCTTCGCCTCGAGCACATCAAGCTGCCGGAAGGTGTGATCGAGATCTCTGTCGAGCTCGAAGGAGTGCGCGTCACGGGCGTTCAGCAAGAACTCTTCGTCGATCGTCCGGCACGCGACCTCGAGGCAGCGAATCGAGCCCTTGCTCGCATGCGGGCTCGTTTTGGCAACGACTCGGTCTGCTTTGCCACCCTCAAGGATGGGCACCTTCCCGAGGCGCAAACACACTGGGGAAGCTGCCAGCAGATCGCCAGACCACAGCCCGACGAAGTCCGCTACCCACCACTCGTTCGCCGCTACTACCGATCTCCGATCCCGCTCGCGCCCAGAGGACGCCATGAACCCGACGGCTGGCTGCTATCAGGGCTAGAAGCAGGTTCGGTAGAACGCTTGATCGGTCCGTACGTGATTGCCGGCGGCTGGTGGGCACGCTGCATCGAACGAGAGTACTACTTCGCACAAACACGCAAAGGTTCGATCTACTGGGTCTACTACGACCGTTTGCGCCGGCGTTGGTTCCTTCATGGCGCCGTCTCATGATTGCAGCGCCATGACCCCTGTCGCTGGCTACGCCCCGTTGTTTTGCAAGTCGAACTTCTCGTTCTTGGAGGGCGCATCGCACCCCGAGGAGCTCATCGAGCAAGCTGCCCACTTAGGCGTACGCAGCCTTGCTCTCTGCGATCGCAACGGGGTTCCTGGAGTCGTTAGAGCTCATGTCGCTGCGCGCGAACATGGCATCCAGCTGCTGATCGGTTCGCAACTCACCGTTGGTAGAAATGCAACTCGCGACAGCTATTCGACGATCGTATTGATTGCGATGAATCGATCTGGTTATGCGCAGCTGTGTCGCTTGATCACGCTGGGGCAGAGACGAACTCCCAAAGGAGAATGCTCGGTCACTTGGCAGGAAGTTTGTGCGCACGCAGAAGGCGTTCTTGCGCTATGGGGTGGCGATGAAAGCCTACTGATCGGTGACGCCGATCCGATCTTCATTGCACGCGATCTCAAAGAAGCATTCGGCGATCGTTTGTACGCAATGCTGACACGCCATCGACGCGCTAACGAAGTCGCTCTCGAGGGCCGACTCCGGGCGCGCGCAGGAACACTAGAGATCCCCGTCGTCGCCGCCTCAGAAGTGCTCTACCACACACCGGCGCGGCGTGACCTCCAGGACGTTTTGACATGCATTCGCAACGGCGTAACCCTTTCGAATGCCGGGTGTCTAACGCGTCCGAACATGAATCACGCGCTTGCCGCACCCCATGCATTCCAGCAGCTCTACAGCGACGACCCCTGCGCCGTACAGCGCACCCTCGAGATCGCTGAGCGCTGCTCGTTCTCACTCGATGAGATTCGGTATCGTTATCCATCCGAGCGCCTTCCCGACGGCACGAGTTCCGCCGAGTGGCTGCGCCAACTTACTTACGAAGGCGCCCAAAGCCGCTATCCAAACGGCGTCCCCGAAGAAGTTCGTCAGCAAGTCGACAAAGAGCTCGAACTGATCAGCCGCCTGGACTACGAAGGCTACTTCCTGACGATGTGGGAAATCGTTCGCTTCTGTCGCAAAGAAGGAATCCTCTGCCAAGGACGTGGGTCTGCTGCAAATTCAGCAGTCTGCTACGTCCTCGGGATCACCGCCATCGACCCGGTGCGGATGAACCTACTGTTTGAACGCTTTCTTTCGCAAGAGCGCGCCGAGCCCCCCGACATCGATCTCGACATCGAGCACGAGCGACGCGAAGAAGTCATCCAGCATGTCTATGCGAAGTACGGGCGTACCCATGCCGCACTGACAGCAACAGTCGTGCGCTATCGCACGAAGTCCGCTGTGCGAGAAGTAGGCAAGGCTCTCGGCATCGCGGAGACGACCCTCGATCGCCTCTCGAAGCTCTACACCCACTACGAAAGTGCGACCGAAGAGAGCTTCTCTGCTGCGGGCCTCGATCCGCGTGCAGGTTCTGCCCAACACCTCTTACGACTCGTTGCCGAGATCCAGGACTTCCCGCGCCATCTATCGACACACCCCGGGGGCTTCTTGCTCGGGCACGAACCGGTTCATGATCTCGTTCCCATCGAGAACGGCGCTATGGAGGATCGCACCGTCATCCAATGGGATAAAGACGACCTCGAAGACCTGGGCTTGTTCAAAGTAGACCTGCTTGGGCTCGGCGCTTTGAATCAGCTACACCGCTGCTTTGATTTGCTCCGCGAACACCATGAAATCGACCATTCCATGGCAACCTTGCCAGCCGATGACCCAGCAACATTCGAAATGATCTGCAACGCAGACACGATTGGTGTCTTCCAGATCGAAAGCCGCGCCCAAATGGCAATGCTGCCGCGTCTGCGCCCCCGCAAGCACTACGACCTCGTCATCGAAATCAGCATCGTACGCCCGGGCCCGATTGCGGGTGGCATGGTGCACCCATACTTGCGACGTCGAAATGGTGAAGAAGCGATCGACTATCCTCATGAATGCCTCGAAGGCGTTCTTCAGAAAACCCTAGGTATTCCACTATTCCAAGAGCAGGTCATGCAGCTAGCGATCATTGCTGCTGATTACACCCCTGGAGAGGCCGATCAACTACGAAGAGACATGGCCGCTTGGCGTCGCTCGGGACGGATCGAACGCCATAGAGAACGGTTGGTCACTCGCATGAAGGCAAAGGGAATCATCGAGGACCTCGCGCTGCGAGTCTTCGAGCAGATCCGCGGTTTCGGTGAGTACGGATTCCCCGAGAGTCACGCTGCCAGCTTTGCTCTGATTGCCTATGCAACGGCGTGGTTCAAGTGCCACCACCACTCGACATTCACTTGCGCCTTACTGAACTCACTGCCGATGGGTTTCTACACCCCGTCGACGATCGTTGAAGATGCCAAGCGACATGGGGTCGTTGTCCATCCAATCGATGTGAAACATAGCCAGTGGGACTGCCTTCTTGAGGCCAACGAAAAGAGCTGTGAAGGCTTCGCTATTCGGATGGGGCTTTCGTTCGTGAAGGGGCTGCATTCGGCAGAAGCCGAGGAACTTCTCGAGGCCCGCGACCGCTGGGATTCGTTCGACGACCTCGTCGTACGAACTCGGCTGCGTGAGGACACACTTGTACGCCTCGCCGAAGCCGGAGCCTTCGAAAGCTATGACCTCAATCGTCGGACGGCGATCTGGAAGCTGAAAGGACTCTTGCAAGAGCGAGGTGCAATGCTGCCGGTACCTGCAAACGAAGAGGAATTGGAGTTTCAGCCTCTGGACGACTTTCAGACCATTGGCTGGGACTACGCAAGAAGCCAGCACAGCACTCGCGGGCATCCACTCGAGCCGCTGCGCGACGAGCTGAAGAAACTGCGGCTGTTCGATGCCCGAACCATCAACAGCTTGCCGAACAAGTCACGAGTTCGACACGCGGGACTGGTCACGTGTCGCCAGCGTCCAGGCACGGCGTCCGGTGTCTTGTTCATGACGCTCGAGGATGAGTCAGGCTTCGTCAATGTCGTCATATGGCCGAAGGTCTACGAGAAGTACAAGGTGCTCTTGAAGACAACTGCTTTCCTTGGCGTGGCTGGCCGCTTGCAAGCCGAAAACAACGTCGTCCACGTCATCGCTGACAAGCTGTGGGAACCTCAGCTGGAGAAACAGCCGCGGAGTGGCCGCAGTCGCGACTTCCACTGATCAGCCGTGCAAGGAGCCCCCCGGGCCGGGAAGAATCGAGGATACTACGGGCACGGCGCGAACGAGTCGCAGGATGCCGCATCCGGAGTCAGGTCGAAGTCGCAGGTTGCGAACGGCGCCGGCAACGGGCCACCGTTACCGAACAAATGTGCGAGCAGCGCGACCGGATCAGCGATGTCGTTCCCACCGTCGTCGTTGACGTCGCTGGCGTCCGGGCACGCATCAACAACAGGCCCAGAGAACAATGCCTGCAAGATCTGAATCGCATCGGCGATGTTCAAAGCACCGTCCTTGTTCGCGTCCCCGCGACGAAACGGTTCGTCATCGGGCAATCGAATCACCTGTACGGCGTTCAATGCAGCGATTGCAGGCAGCCCCCCGCTGGGGATGCCCGAGTGTAGATCCAGGCTGCCGTTCGTGACTGTCGCTTCATGGATCGAATGCGTGAGTCCCAGCTCCAGCACACCGCCCCATGGCCCGCCGACCAACGCGTCTGGCTGCGTGCTTTGGTCAACACTCACGAGGCTGTCGGGGCCATTGCGCAGGAAAGCATACGTGATCACTCGATACGTACCGTTCTGCATCCCGTCGAGGAAGATGCAGACTTCGAGCGTGGGCATGAACGTAACGAGGTACTGTCGCAGCAAGAAGCCGGCTTGCGTCGTGCCTGTGGCTTGCAAGTTGATCGCACTGCCGCCGATGTTTAGCAACGTAACGCCAGTAGACGCACCGTCTAGATCGACCAGCGAGTACGTCGTCCCCTGTGTACCCGGCGTCGTGTTCCAAACACCTGCAACACCCGCCGCGCCGAACGTGGCTGGCAACTGGCTGGGACCGAAATTGATGTTGAGCGATTGCGCCCTAGACAAGCTCGGACTAGCGAACAGAATTGCGACCAGGAACATTGTTGTCGGCGAGTGCCGCATGCGGGTCCTTTCGCGAGGGAAAACAGTCCTTCTGCACGAGTACTGCCCCGACTCCGCAATCGTTCACAGATTTTCTGCAAAGCTGCGCAACGGCCTGAAACGGCGCCGTAGCGGTGGTAGAATCGCGGAGATCCCGCAACCGCTGCCAAAGAGGCGAGCCAACTGCAGTCCAGCGAAGGCAGAGCGAAACAGCGATGATTCAGAGCCACCCCGAAGAGAACGACCCTGCGCCCGAGCCGGAGACGAGTGAAGGACTAGGGCGCTTCCTCGAACAGAACCGCGCACGTCTGCGTCGCATGGTCGAGCTCCGCCTCGACCGACGCGTGCGAGGGCGTGTGGATGCATCGGACGTACTCCAAGAGGCTTTTATCGAAGTGTCGACGCGCGTGCCGCAATACTTGGAGAAACCCGACGTGCCATTCTATGTCTGGGTACGCTTCATCACGGCGCAGAAGATTCAGGAGTTTCACCGCCGCCACCTGGGTCGTCAGAACCGCGATGTGCGGCGCGAAGTCCGCTTGGGGACCGCACCGGAGGCCAGCTCGATCGCACTCGCGGAAGCCTTCCTCGACGATGGTCCGTCGCCATCACAGGTAGCGATGGAACAAGAGAACTGGCGCCGACTGCTCAATGCTCTGGAAGGTCTCAAACCAGTAGACCGCGAAGTTGTCGCCATGCGCCACTTCGAAGGGCTGCGCAATGTCGACGTTGCCGAGATCCTGGGTCTTTCGAAGCCAGGTGCAAGCGTGCGCTACGTGCGCGCCATGCAACGCTTGGGAGCCGCGCTGCAGGAAGCGAGCTAGTCGCGTGGGCGCATCGAGCCACCCCGACCTCGGATCCGACAGCGAGCGCGAACTCCTCGACCTCCTCGCCGAAGAGTATCTGCAGCTGCTGCAGCGTGGCCAACGCCCGCACGTCGAAGACTTCGTGCGCCGCTGCCCGGAGCGCTCCGAAGAGATTCGGGCGCTGTTGACAGCGATCGATCACATCCAACCCGTGTCTCAGGGACTGCATCTACCGACCGTCGCTGCCCCAGACCGACTGGGTGGTTATCGCGTCGTCCGTGAGCTCGGGCGCGGCGGAATGGGTGTCGTCTACGAAGCGGAAGAGGCCGCACTCGGTCGCCACGTCGCCCTCAAAGTGCTGCCGGCACACGCGACGTGCAGTCCGCGCTTCCTCGAACGGTTCCGGCGCGAAGCGCAGACGGCTGCCGGGCTGCAACATCCAAACATCGTGATGGTCCATGGAGTCGGTGAAGATCAGGGAATGCACTTCTTCGCGATGCAGTACATCGACGGCCAAGGGCTCGACGCCGTACTCAAAGATGCACAGCCGAGCGTTGCCACCGCTGCCCCAGGAAACACGACTCAGGGAAACACAACTCTGGGCACTGCGACTCTGGGCACTGCGACTCTCGAGCGCTGCCGTACCGTCGCCAGCATCGGCCTGCAGGTTGCCGACGCACTCGATCACGCCCATCGCCAAGGCATCCTGCATCGCGACGTCAAACCATCCAACATTCTCCTCGACGCACAAGGCCACGCGTGGATCTCAGACTTTGGTCTGTGCAAAGTCGAGGAAGCCGGGGACCTCACGCAGTCGGGAGATCTCGTCGGCACACTTCGTTACATGGCTCCAGAGCGACTCGCTGGGCGCACTGACGCGCGCAGCGACCTCTACAGTCTCGGCGTGACGCTGTACGAGCTCCTGACACTCGAACCTCCTTTTCGGGCACACGACCGCGCCGAACTGCTGCACCAGGTGCAAGAGCACCGACCGCGACGCCTGCGCGAACTCGATCCAAACATCCCGCGCGACCTCGAAACGATCATCCATCGCGCGCTCGCCCGAGATCCTGATGCTCGCTACAGCTGCGCGGCCGATCTGGCGAACGACCTCCGATCGTTTCTCGAAGGACGTCCCATCACAGCCCGGCAGCCCACGGCGCTCTATCTGGTTTGGCTCGCCGCGCGACGCAACCGAGTCTTGAGCTTGACCGTCGCGGCTGCCCTGCTCGTGCTGATCTCGACGACCCTGTTCTACGTATCGGGTCTACAGTCCGCGCTGCACCAACGGGACGCGTCACTGTTGCAGACTCGCGCGTTGGCTCTTGCGAGTGCATCGGCTGAGGCCACCGAGTACGACCCGATGCTCGGCCTGCTTCTCGCGCAGGAAGCGGTCCTCCTCGAGGAGACTCCGACGACGCTATCGCAGCTGCACCGATCGCTGGGCGCCGTCAATGAGAAACAAGTGCTGCACGGGCACAGCGAGGCCGTGCAAGAAATCCTAGCAAGCGAGGCTGGCTGGTTCGCGACGCGCGACCATACCGAGGTGCGCACCTGGCAAGCCGACGGTACGCCGCTGAACACGCTCCCGCTCGGCGACGCCAGTTTGAGTCTCGTGACGATCGCTCCCCGAGCAGGTTGGATCGCGGCCTACTCGCTGACGAATCCAGGAGAACTCACGCTGTGGGACCCGGCATCGAACGAACTCTGCGCGCTGCCGGTGCCAGACATCCTCCACGAAATGGCCTTCTCTCACGACGAGTCCGTGCTCGCGATCGTGGGGCCGGCAGGATTGCAGTGGATCGACTGGCGCGAACGTGTGGTCGGCCCGCTGAACCCGATTCAGGGAGTGGCCTTGAGTATCGACTTCGCCCCTGAGAACGATCGTGTCTTGATCTCGTACCTGGACCATTCGGGTGGTGTGATCGTACGCGAGGTCGACGCGACCGGGGACGAGTCCTTGCGCCTGGATTTCGCCGAGACCAATGTCACGGCCCACTATACGCCAGACGGTAGCTCGATCGTCGTGCGCCACGGCCGCGAAGCAACGATCTGGAATCGCCACAGCGACGCCCGCGCGCAGCTGAAGGGCCATCTTGACCGCATCACGTCACTCGACATTTCGAAGGACGGTCAAAAGATCCTGACGGCGTCCATAGATCAGACCGCACGCTTGTGGAACATCGAAGGCAAACACGTCGCAACGTTTCGTGGGCACGGCGGTGCGGTCAACGTTGCCCGCCTGAGCGCGGACGGCCGCCGCGTCGTCACAGCCTCCAGCGATCAGAGCGCCTGGGTCTGGGATCAGCACGGCGTCCCGATTGCACGCCTACGGGGTCACGATGCGGGGGTGAGCGATGTCATGCTGGCAAGCGATGGAGTGCTTGCCATCACGACCTCGACCGACACGACCGTACGCCTCTGGGACCTGCAGTCACCAGAGCTGCCCGTACTCCGTGCGCACGAGCAAGGCCTGTACACCGCCGCGTTCGATCCAGCGGGCGACCGAATCGTTACCTGTTCTCGCGATCACACGGCGCGTGTCTTCGACCGGCGCGGCGCCCAACTGCTGGAGATCGCTCACGAACAACCCGTCTATGCTGCGTCTTTCCATCCCGACGGCCGCCACATCTTCACGACCACGGGTGGACCTATCGCCCACATCTGGGACTTGCAGGGCAACGAAGTCGATCAGGTGCAGAGCCCGGCGCGACGGATCCTCTGCGGTCGCTTTCAGATTGGAGGCGACAAAGACCTGTTCGTCGCCCGTGGCTACGACAACGAAGCCCTACTGTTGGCCCGCGACGAGACGGTCCTGGCAACGTTGACGGGTCACGAAGATATGGTGTGGGGTGCCAACATCGCACCCGATGGAAAGTTGATCGTAACGTGTGGGTTCGATCGTACTGCGCGCATCTGGGACGACTCTGGACGACAGGTCGCCGTGCTTCGCGGCCACGATGGAGCTTCGGTCAACGCGGCGACGTTCTCGCCGGACGCCCAACGCGTGATCACAGCTTGCGACGACGGAACGGCGCGGCTATGGGACGTTGCCGGCAAATGCCTGAAAGTCTTTCGTGGCCACGAAGGTGCTGTGCTAGGTGTTGTATTCGCTCCCGACGGCAAGCGTATCTTGACCGCGTCGCGGGATCAAACAGCTCGCATGTGGCAACTCGATGGCGAGCTGTTGGCTGTGTTCATTGGTCACCGCGGCGTGGTGTGGTCCGCTGAGTTCTCACCGGATGGCAAGCGCATCGTCACTTCATCGTTTGACCAGACAGCTCGTACGTGGCTCGCCCACCCGCAAGACCTCCTGCAGGCAACGAAGAAGAGAGCCGTCCGTGGCTTCACAGCCGCCGAGCGCCAGCTTTATCAGGCGCTCCTCGAAGACCCGCAATAGGCGCGACCAAGCTAGCTGCGCCTTTTGGCGAAGCGGCGCAGCACAGACAGCCACTGTCGAGTACGAGCGACGATCCACGTCGACCAAGAAACCTCAAAGCCGAAGCGGACGAGCATTGTCCCGACCAGTCGTTCGAAGCGGCGCCGGTCCGCTGGCGCCATCTCTCGCTTCCAAACCTGACAGCGATCCTCTTGTGGCGGCGCATCGAGTAACGAAAGGCAGCCCTCGAACTTCCTCGCCAGCGGCAGCTGACGCTGCGGGTAGTCCAGCAACACTGCCGTGTACTCTTCTCCGAGGAAGCGACAGATTCGACGCAGCTCTCTCTCGGGCTCGCGTACGAGTTCGTCGAAGAGCACCTCGAGGTACCGATTGGGGCCGAGGCGTTGACAGTACGTCGCGCACAGCAGCCACGATTTCCACGATCGCGCTGCCTCTTCGATCGTGTAGTCGTTCCACGCAACACGCTGCCATGACAACGCCACGTCACGGCCGTCACGAACGATGTGCACGAAGCGGGCGTTGGGAAAGGCCGCCGCCAAGTGCTGGGCGTGGAAGCTGTTCACAGGCGTCTTGTCACCCCAGCGGACCTTGCCCAGCGACCCTGCGTACGCACCGTAGATAGCGGTGACGATATCGGCGAGCGATGCTGAAACGCGGTCAGCCAGCGCCCCCACGACAACATCGTAGGGTGGACCCCACTCCGTGAGTCGTTCCTTCGCGAGGAACTTCCGTACAACGTCCAACAACTCGTCGCCCGACCACACACTTCCCCATGGGTCATCGCACTGGGGGATGTTCGTGAAGACGTGAGCCTCAGGTGGAATCGCAATCCGCGGGTGCATGTCCAGCATCGATCGCAGCAACGTCGTGCCAGACCGTTCACACCCAAGAATGAAGATCGGCCCGGTTGCCGTACGGTCGAACTCGGCTGTAGGGGTTTGGATCAGTTTCTACCTTCCAACGTCGCGCCAGCGCCCAGAGATTGGGATACTGCGTAGAGATTACTCATTTTTGGTTCGCCCGAGGGCGGCAACTTGGCAAGATGTCCTCGAACCGGCGCTCGTAGACCCGGTACGGCTCAATGCTTCAGGAGGATAGTAGAATGTACATCAGCCAGACCTGGCGGGTCTCCGCTTTGGCGTTGCTGTTTCTCGTCGTCGCTACCGGTTGTCAGCAACTCCACTTTCGCAAGAGCCAGTTGGTTTCGACGACCTACGACGCTCAAGAGCAATCCACACGAGTCCGCATGCAGTTCACGGTACTCGACAACGAAGGCATCCCGGTCAACAACCTCACCCAGAACAACTTCACGATCTGGGAAGACGGCGTCCTAGCCACCTCCGAGTCAGTCGCCGTGGCTGCCGGCGATCTCGCAACGCTGGGGATCACAATCTTGGTGGACGCCAGCAAGAGTATGTACGACGCCAGCCTGACCGGCGAAGGCTCGAACGCCGTGGTCGAGGTGAAGAACGGCGTCCGCAGATTCGTCGAGCGTCTCCACGGACACGGCCCGTACGATTTCGTGTTCTATCGCTTTGCTGTTGACGTCGGCAGCCTCGCGAACATCGACGGACTGCCCGACACGTACACGCCATCGGACGGCCTGTCGGGACGATGGACGTCACTCTATCACGGCGTGACCGAAGCGATTCGAAACCACCCCGACAACATTATCGTCTTGTTCTCCGACGGTGCCGACAACTACAGTCAAAACCACGGTGGCGTGACACTGGCGACCGTCGAGGAGCTGATCGACGCGCACGAAACCGTGGTCTATTCGATCGGTTCCGGCAACGTCGCACAAGAATTCGACCGCGCCGGCGTCTCCGGAATGGACGCGCTCGAGCGCTTGTCGACAAATGGTAGCGTGCGGCTTGCGACGCAAGACGACACGATGTCGAGCCTTTTTGCGAACGTCGAGAACCACATCACTGCCGTCTACACCTGCGACTACTACTCGCCGAATCTGAGCGGGCAGCACACCCTACAAATCGGGGTGGCGTTGGATGATCGCTACGGCGTCTCGGATGATTTGCTGTTCACGGCACCAGGCGTTCAGTAGGGAGTAGCCCGAGCAAGAATTGTCCATCGACAACGCCCGTACCGGCGAGCCAGTACGGGCGTGAGAGTCGACAGCTACCTCGAGAGTCTAGTTCCCGTGCTGTCTAGTTCTGCTTGCTGTCTAGTTCTTCTTCGCGAGGTGCTTGGCCGCAGATCGTCCCATCGATCCAAAGAGCGATTTTGGACTACCACCCATCCACCAACCGTATCTCATCACGCCATCCATCGTGAAGGAACCCGCTGCGCCGCAATCGAACTCGATCGTCGCCGTCGCCCACGCTTTGCGGCTGTAGCCCCAGACCCAGCGGAGCCAGCGATTCCCAGGGTTGAACGCGGTTACCGTAGCGCGCACTGGCTGCCCGTCCCCACCGATGTCGCTCTTGTCCGCTTGCTTGTCGAAGCGCTGCCCGAGTGCGCTGACCCACTTTTCATAGCCGTTCTCGATCTGCGACGACTGCCGTTCCGTAGCCGTATCCATCACAGCCGGGGCCATAACGACATTGCCGAACTTGAAAGTAGAGCCAGCCGCAACATTGAGATTGTCAGTACCGACCGTCGTCTTGACGATACAAGACGGAAGCACAGTCAGACACGCCAACGACAGTGCCAATAGTGAGAGTCCCCGCAACACGAGCCACCACCTTTCTTAGAGGTATAGCGCAATGATTCCCGACGTAACCAACGCTGCCAGCAGCCAGCTCCGGCGAGCGAGCTGCAACAACTACGCTGTGTTAGCGGGTGTCGGTGAATCGCGCAAGAGCGGTTGCTGCAAGAGCAGCCATGCGGCACGGCGGGGCTCAGGGTTTCTGCACCTGCTGCACGACGGGGAACGTCAAAAGCTCACCATCCCAGGTGACCTCCAACGCCAGCTCGACGTTATCACCGGTCACGCCCCATGCGGCGAGGGACGGGAACCGAAACTGCAGGCGCCGACCGCGGTCCTTCGCCTCGATGCTGGCAGGCACGAACGGTAGGTCACGGCTCTCGTCGGTGGCCCGGAGGACGGCCGTGATCTCCTTCGCCACGGCTCGAAGACCGGTGCCCTGCAGCACCAAGATGCTTTCGGAGCCGCCGTCATCGAGCAACAGTGCCGTCTGTGTCGGCAGGTCACCGCCGTCGAGTTCGTCGGTCGACGGGTGCGGCACCTCGAACTCCGTGGCTGCGTACTGACTCCCCACCATCAGCGACACGAGATCTAGCCACAGGCTCTTGCCGTGACCGAACCCTGCCGGCAGCACCTCTGGGAGTGCGGCAAAGAACGCTTTCTGGTCGTTGCGCTGCGCCAACGCAAGTAAGTCCCGCAGGGTTGCGGCACTGTTTCGCGGGAGTTCATAGCGCGTTGCGACGCGATGCAGCTTCGCTCGCACCTCGCGCGAAGTTCGCTCGGCAAGCTCCTCGCCAGTCTCGGCGTCCACCATCACTGTCTTGGCAACGACTTGGACGGTCTGGCCTACTCCTTCAGGAAGCATCAGCAAGACGGTGATGCTGTGGTTGCGGGGCACCATCGCATAGTTGCTGGTCGCGCTTTGGCTAGCTCCCAAGCGCACGCGCACGGAGTTGTCGGACACGCGCGCCACCGTCAGCAGACTATTTAGATCGCGCCCGACCACGCCTTGCTGCTCGCGGCGGAACGCTTGCCCATCTGCGGTGCCAGCGGCGCCCCCAGTAACCGCCGAAATCGCCGTCGCGAACTGCTGTAGATTCTCGATCGTACGCGAGTGCATCGTCGCCTCGAGATTGTCTGTCGACATCAACGGCACGACCTGCGGGGTCCCCTTGCGGGCAGCCATCGGCAGCTCGTCGATCGAACCACCGCGGAGCATCGTTACCGTCGAACCCGGCTCTGGATCCATACCGTCGACACGTTCTGCCTCCGGTTGTGTCGAGAAGAAGGACAACGTGCAGTACGCGTCATAGGGTTCGTTGCGAGCCGACGGCATCAGAGAAACCTGCAAGCGTACGACATAGGGAATGAAGCCGGTACGCACGGCTGCTGCCTCGATGTACTGATTCAACAGCTGTACTTCTTGAAACAACGCCGTCGCCGCCCAGTACTGCATCATAGGATCGATCCCGGTCGGGCGATCCAGGACTGACACGCGAGGTTGCCCGGACGAGACGTTGCTCAGGTCGACTGCAGCCTTGGGCCGAATCTCACTAGGTGAGAGATCGCGCTCTGTGGTATCGACCGTCCGCGAGCCCCCTCCTGAGCCGACCCTTTCCTCGGTCGTGCGGCGCTCCGTCATCAAGCTCTTGGCGTCAGCAGTACCTACCGATGCCTGCATCACACTCATCAGTGATTCCTCGAGCATACGCGTCGACGGGACTACCATCGTCAGCGCTTCCTCTTCCGTCAGTCGGAAGTTCGGCTGGAGAGCGTCAGCAAACTCATCCCACGGCGCGACGGACAGCACCGCAAAGTGCACGGATCCAGCCTCGTGTTGACGGTCGACGCGACGTGCGTTGTACAGTTCAACGCAGCCGCTCGCAGCCGCCAGAGTCGATAGCAGCAGAATCATGGCCCAGCGGGTCATCGCGATTCCTCTCGCAGTAGTTTGTTCAGCTTCAAAATGACAGCACTCTTGTGCTTGCGATGCCAGGCGCCGAAATGCTCGGTCCACAACCAAGGGACCTCGTAGCTGCTCACGGTGTGCCAGGTGCCGCCCCGCTTCGCGTGATGAATCTCTGCAGACATGTCTTCGTTGTTGTCCTCGAGGATCAAATCGTGTTCGCCATCATTGTTCGTATCATAGAACGCGAGTCGTCGCGTGCCATCGAAGCGCAGGATCAACTCGGCGTCGAACGACCGCTCCTGCACTAGCGTTGTTAGATCCTCGGGCGTCAAGCCGCGATCTACGTGGTCGCCGTCCACGTCGACGAGAACATGAGTCGGCACTTCACCACCGATCAACAGCAGATCGGGAGACTTGCCGCGCGCGTGGGTCGAACTGCGCGCCACGCGCGCTCCCACACCGTCCCACGGTGCCGGTACTGCCGCAGACGCTGCCGGCCTGGCACCACGCAGTCGCGGGATCTCGATTGTCTTCTTCGGAAACGACACGGACTTCAGGGCCGGCCACTCTGTTCGCCAAGAGATCAGTCGCCCGAAAGCTTCGTGATTCTGAGCCTTCTTGATCTGAAGCCCACGCAACGAGCTACCAAACGCCAGCGAATCGAGCACTTGGCCGAGCGGCCCACTGCTGCGGTCGCTGCCGCCACGCACCTTGAGCGCCAGTGGGTCGTGTTGCAGCCACGTGAAGTTGACCACATCGCTCTGCTCGGTGCGTGGGATCGCCAGCACCAGCAAATGTTCGAGACCCAACGTCTTGTCATCGACACGACCGGTCGTTCGCCAACTGCGCTTCTTGTCCTGCGGCGTCAAGCGAGCGGTCGCCCCACCCTGTGGGAAGATTGCCTGAACACCGTGCTGCGCGTCGAGCAGTAGGATCGTCAGATCGTAGATGCGACCGGATCGATTGATCGCTTCGATCTCGATCTCGTCACCTGGGTGCAACACTTCCCCCGCAATGAGCGGGTGCGACTTGCCCCGCGAGACACGTCGCATATGTACCTCGAGACCATCGCTGGGAGGCTCGAGGTGCTCCGACACGAGTCGTTTGAGATTGCGTACCTTGAAGAGACGGCGTAGCTCCCGTTCGAGGTCGCCGGACGGGATCGGATAGCGCTGCGCTGCCGCTGTGTGCAAGGCTTGTAGGTAGAGGCCGTCGGCAACGACGATCAACCATTCGGCAGCGTTGGGGGTAGCGACCCATGGAAACTGCTCAGAACTGCGCTCGAGAAACTCCGCCACTTCAGTCGGCGCCTTGTCGCGCGCCAGCGGCGACAGCTGGTTGTCGACGACCGCGACGGGCAGTGCGAGCTCACCGACTGGGCGTTCCTGCACAACGGCTGTCAACGGATCGAGCTCGGGCAGCGAAAGGGCCGGAACATCATCGCCAACAATCACTTCACAGCGAGCACGTACCAGTTCGACGTCCGCAACGCGCACGAACCCCAACGCCGGAGCGTCGCTCTGCCCCAAAGGATGAACCGACAACCGTGTGCCTGCTGCGATCCCCCACAGTTGTCCAGCGTTCAGATAGATGCTGCCTGAGCGATCCATGTGCAGACGCAACGACTCTGTAGCCTGATCCCCAACGTCACCAACGATTCGTCGCTCGACTTCGCCCTCAGCCAATGGCACCGCGTTCTCGTACGGGAGCGCTTGATAGCCAGCGAGGATCTGGGCCTGCAGGTCGCTGTAGGTCAGTCGCCCCCCCGTGCGCGCAATCGCTCGCGCGAGCATGAACGAGAACAGACCATGCGATCGCCCATTGGCGTCGCCGCGCGGTAGCCTCATCTCCGGGGCTTTGCGATAGCTCTGCGCGGCATACATAGCGACGTATCCATCCACCGGCGCCGGTTCGAGGTCTTGGCCGTCACGGCGCGAATGCGCTGAGCTCGCTGCCGCTTGATCTGCCGCGGGGACACCCAAGATCTCAGGAGAGAGATACCGTACACGCATTTCGGGATCAGCGCCGCGCACCATCGTCCCGGAATGGCAGCAGTCCATCACGATCCAAACGAAGGCACCCTTCGTGCGAATGGCCGCTACTCGGCGTCCAATCTCATCGTCGCTGATGGCACCTGGCAGCCGACCTCGTTTCGCTTCGTAGCGCGAGACATCAGCGGGCAAGAACACCTCGTCTAGACCATCGAGTTCATCACCAGCTCGGTCCCTCGTCTGCGTCCCATGCCCGGCCAACAGGATGAACACGCGATCCCCTGCAACGACGCGCTTTGCTAGCGCGTCCAGGCCGCCCAAGATGTTCTTGCGCGTGGGTCGCTTGCTGGCGTCGTCGGGCCAGCCGCTCAAGATCGACACGTTGGCCGCCGGGTAGCCCAGCACGGTCATCAACGTGTCGCGCAGCAGCTCACAGTCGTGAGCAGGGCCCACCAGCCGAATCACGTTCTCGTAGGTGGCCGCTGTGTACTTCTTCTTGAGAACTGGATACTCGGTACAGCCGATCAGCAGCGCGTACGAATTGCCGCCACTCTCCGGCGCAGCCGGTCGCGTGTCGGCGGCCGGTTGTGCGTAAACAGCGAGGGTGCTGATCAAGAACACCAACAGAGTTGCGGGTCGCAGCAAGGCGGGCACAGCTTGACTCCTACTCCTTGGGGTTCGCGAGTTCGAACTGCCGTACAAGCGTGCCGTCACGGCTATGCACCGCGCCTTCTGGAATCGACTCCAGGATCGACGCCAGAGTGGCCTGTGTCCTACGCTCCTGCCGCTGAATCACGCTGGTCCCACCGAGGCCGCGCAGTTTGCCGCGCGATGCAACACTGAGATTGGGCGCGTCGACACGGGCAAGGTCCGCTTCGATCTCTGGCATGGGCTCGCGAGAGGCAACGATCAAGAAGTGCTCGACCTCGCCGACCGAAGTTACGGTCCAAGCAAGGTCATCGCCGCCCGTGGTCAAACCAGGGACGCGGTGCAGCTCGCCTCCACGCAGAGGGTTCCTTGTCGCGAGATCGGAGCGCGGGAAAAGCACCTCCGTGTTGCCGATCTCATCTTCATTGATGACGTACAGGTAGACGGACTCCGTCGGCTTCACTTCCATGAAGACATTGTCGCCCTTGCGGACTCGCGACATCGGCCGCAAGCGCTCATCGCTGTCGGGACCCGCGCGATAAACGGCGAAATCCAGCGCAAACTCGCGTGGCTGCAAAGCCAAGACGGCTACCACAGCTACCACGACGATTGCCGCCAACGCGTACCACGGCGCTCGCAAGTGGCCGACTCTCTGTGGTGCTGCCGGCTCTGTTGCTAGCGGCTGCGGCGCTGGTGCAGCCGCGCTGCCTGGCGCGCCGAGGAAGCCCTGCATCGCCGACTCGAGAGCACCGGCACTCTGAAATCGGCCTTCAGGCTTCGTTGCCAGCAAGCGCTCGACGATCATAACGAAACCGCTAGGAAGGTCGGCGCGCGCGTCACGCAACGGTGTCCGCGTACCCGCAATCTTTTTTGCCGTGAGTTCTTCAAACGTGCTTGCCGAAACCGGATAGCCGCCTGTGACCAGTCGATACATCAACACTCCGACCGCATGCAGGTCCTGGCGAGCTTCCGGCTCGTGCCCTTCGAGTTGCTCGGGAGCCATGTACAAAGGCGTGCCGTGAATTCCAGCGCTTCCTTCGAGCCCGGCATCAACGGAGGGACTGACGCAGCCGAAATCCATCAGAACGATCCGGCCACCCGCTTCGCGCATGATGTTGCTGGCCTTGATATCGCGGTGGACGAGGCCGGCGGAGTGAATCGCTGCCAGAGCGCGGCACAACTCCACTGCGATCAGCGCCGCCTCTTCGGCCCGCAGCAGGCCGTGGCGCTCGAGATAGTCTTCGAGATCGTCACCGCGCAACAGATCCGTCCACAACCCGACGCGACCGTCATGGCGAGCGGCGCCGTGCACCGCTAGCACGTTCGGGTGACGGAACTGGGCGAGGCGTTGCCCCTCACGCAGAAACTGGTCTTCGTCGAGAGCCGAGTCGGTACGCAACAGTTTCAACGCAACGTCCCGCTGCAGCTGGGGATCGTGCGCTCGAAAGACCTCGCCGAACCCACCTTTGCCAATTGGACCGAGCACCTGGAGATGACCCCATCGGCTCGGGGGCTCGACGGCGGCAGCGTCGCTGGCAGCGCCGACCGGCTCTCCATCCATCGACAGGGTCTCGTCATGGAGACCGTTGCCTGGTGCAGGCTGGTCTTGCGGGTCATCGATCTCGGCGCTGTGCATCCGTCTCATCTCCGGGGCGGCGACGCCTGTATTGCCAATTCGATCCATTCTCATTCACCCAGTTTGCGGCGGTGTTTACTGCCACGGTCTACAGCCATAACAGAACGGGGTGAGAGAGCCTGACGCTACCGCAGCGTAGAGCGCCACCTCCAGAATCGCAAGAGGCAGCTGGATCGTCGCTTACAACATTGCAAGTCGTGGCGACGCAGCACGCCCGTGGCACCCACAACCCCGATGCGTCGGTGGTACGGCTCGCGGATCCAGACTATTCAAGGTTCAACGGGGCTGTGCGCGCGAAGCCAGGGAGAGCACCCTCGCGAGCGACGTGGTAGCCGGCTCGCTCTTATCGACGAATCGCAATCTCGCTCTTTTCGCTGGGCTCACTCCGCAAACTCGGCGGCGATCTCCTGGGCTTCGGCCTCACGACCAGCTGCGTGGTACAGAAACGCCAAACGAAAACGTGCAGCACGGTCGCTACTACGCACGGCTTCGGCTGCGGCAATGGCTGCGTCGAGCTGCCCGGCCTTCGCGATCGTCAACGCCCACCCGCCGATGTAATCGCGATCGAATGGATCCTGGGCTCGCAGCCAGTCGAATTCAGCGAGCGCCACTTCCCAAAGCTCGAGACGCGCGGCCACTTTCACCAGCAGCAGACGAGCGTCGACGTTCTGAGGGTGCAGCTCCCGGGCGCGCTGCAGCGCCGCTAACGCCGCTTCGAACTGCCGACTCTTCGCCAACATCTGCCCCAGGTTGAAGTGCCCGCGCGCGTGACCCTCTACTTCCCGCAACACCGCTTGAGTGACTGCAATCCCTCGCTCGAGATCGCCCAGCTCTGCCAGCGCGACGCCATGAGCCAAGCGCAACTCAACGTTGCCCGGGCGCCGTTCCAGCAGCTGTTGCAGCAACTCGGGCGCCTGCGAGCGGCGTGGACTCTGCAGCAGTAGATCGACGAACATCCCGGCGGCCCCGGGCAAACCCGGCTCACGCTCGAGCGCAGCCCAGAAGTGAACGATTGCTTGCTCGTCGTGACCGGCAGCTGCGAGGTAGCGGCCGTATTCGAACCGCGCAGAAGCAAAGTCCGGCGCGGCGGCCGCCACGCGGCCATAGTAGGACTGCGCAACGCTGTGATCGCCGAGGTGCGAGTGCCCAGAGGCGATCAACACCAATAGATTCGGCGGCGCGAATAGGCCATACGACTCGGCGAATCGCAGCGACTTCAAACCTTGCTCCAATGTGCGCCGCGACGACGACTGCAAGGTTCCGCCAGTCGTCATGGCCTCTGCGATCGCATGCTTGACATCACGCTCGCCGCGAATCGTCGTGTACTGGATCACTGCCGAATGCGCGAGAAACAGGATCCAAGCGCCGATGACGATCAGGAACAGACTGCCGGTGCCAGTTGTGCGACCGGCCCCGCGCAATCGCAGGCGGGCGAAGCGTACATCTCTGGCGTAGAACGTGCGGGCAGCAGTCACCAAGACGCACGCACTGATCGCCGATAGCCCAAGAGCCAGCAGGAAAGGGACGGCACCATAAAGAGCCCGCAGAATCACGACAGACAGCAAGAACGTCGCGGCCAGCCCAGCTTCCTCAGCCCAGGTGTAGTCGTACTTGCGTGCCTTGCGAGCCAGCCGCGGCTGCCCCTTGTTCACGGCGGTACGGCCGAATCCGAAGTACAGCGCTTCTTTCGGGCAAACGCTCACGCAGTCCATGCACTTCATGCATCCGGGGTTCACGACCATGCCATAGGTCCTGACTTCCTCGTGCACGCGCACGTTCGACGTACAAGTTGCCGTGCAGTGTCCACACCCTTCGCAAGCGTCGGTGACTCGGATCCGCCCAGGCGCGACTTTGTCGGCAACGCCAAACACACCCCCGTAGGGGCAGCCATACGTGCAGAAGGCTTTGTTACCCAGCAGGTAGACAATCAAGAAACCGCAGACGAAAAACGTGAGCAAAGCCACGAAAGGCCCCGGGAATCGTCCCCAGAAGTCATCGGTCATGAAGTGTGCCTGGAATTCGGGCCGCTCCACGCCGGCCCACCACCGCACTAGGCTAGGCGCCACGAAAAGCCAAACGGCGCTGGCTAGGGGCACCCACATGAGAAGGCGGGAACGGAACGGCTGTGGGCGGATCCCAACACGGGCCAGCAGCCACGAGCACAGATCTTGCAACGCTACGACGTGGCAACCCCAGCCGCAGAAGAAGCGCCCGAGGAGCAGCGTGGACAGGATCAACAACACAAACAGCACGAAGCCGGCATTCACGAGGCCTTCGCCTAGTGTCTGAATCGCCTCACTCGGCTCCACCGGCGTCAGCGTCGTGCCGGTGATCCACCACTGAACGATGTGAGCAGCGATCACAACGTGGACGAGGATCAGACTGATTGCCCGCCAGCGACTGCGACGCGACGCACGTACCGGACCACATCCCGACTTGCCGGAGCTGCCCAATGTAGAAGCAACTGTGGCAGAGGTAGCTGTGGCAGAGGCTTCGCGCGTCATGGGTTCCCTCTCGGGTAGCCAACGGGGTTGCAGAGCACTGGGATTGTAACCCAGCCAGTTGTCGAACCGCGAACCAGAAAAGTGCGCAACGTTCGGCACGATTGCGCGTCAACGCTGGTAGGACTGCCAGAACGAGCTCTCCCACAACGAGCTCTCCCAGGGCTTCTTCATCGTTGCCCAACACTCGAGGATCCCGACTTCGTGTCGGCGCTGTGCCGACTCACAAACTACGAAACCACGCCGCGCCGAGCGGCCTGACTGGAACAGGAGCATGGAATGCGACGCCGTTACCAAAGTAGTCTCAGAGTGGATGGCGCGACCCTTGGTGAGTGCCTGCTTCTGGCGCGGCTCGGCACGACCGACCGCTACAGCTAGAGCTCCCCCGCCGGGTCGCTGGGCCCCTCTTCGCTACTACAGTCCGCCGCTACAGATCATTGGCTACTTAGGCAATTCGCTACTGCAGGCGCATCGTCACTATTGGCTGAATGCCGAAGCTAGCGGTGGTGTCGCACTCTTACCGGTCTATTGAAAGGCTCGGGTCGGTCGCTGCTGCGTGCAGCTCCCGCAACGAGTTCACGGGGATGCTATGCAAGAAGAAACGTTACAAGAGGTACTCGAAGTCATCGGCCACGAACGACGCGCTTTCCCGTACTTCCGCGGACGCTACGCGCTGCTGCTGTTGTCCGACTTCATCGGCAACGGTTGCCGAGTCTCCGACGTACGCAGGTCACACCTACGGCAACTGCTCGAGAAGCCAGTCGTCAAAGACTTCCTAGCCGGCTCCGGCAGCTGGCTAACGCGAGATCGGATCGCCGGGTACTGGCCCAGCACCGACGAACAGTACAGCGTGACCTTTGGACAGTGGGGCGACGCTTCCGAGTATTGGGATCGTGGTTGCGACCAAACATGTCGGCGCGGATTGAATCTCGTCGTGCAACTGAACTTCTCAGGGCGCCACGATGCACTGTTTCGGACGTTGCAAAGCCAGTTCGGTGAAAGCGATTACAACGACAGTGGACACCCAGTACACAAGTCGGGACTCTTGACGTTGGCTTGGGCGCGCATTGACTTCGCCGAGGACTTTGCGGAGGCGCTGATCGAAGAGGTGCAGTCCGACTGGATCGAACGAGCGACCAATGACTTGCGGGCCTACGGAGCACTGCGCTTCGAGCGCGCGGGGCGATCGTTCGTCAACTGGGGTCGCGGCCGACTCCAGGTGCGAGAGATCCTCGAACGTTACGAACAAGAGCTGCGCCGCCATGCTCGCCTGTGGCAGGAGGCGGTGCTTGCCGCGGCCATCGAGGTGATCCGCTCGGAGTTCTGTTGTCGCGAAGTCTACTACCACACGGTCGATTCCAACCGGCACATGAAGGACTTCTGCAAGTGGTTCGCACCCCCGCGATCGGTGTACACGGAACTGCCGCGACGGTTCTGCTTCGAAAAGGTGCGAAGACCTCCTCGGTTCCTGGCGCGCACGGCCGATGGCTTCGCGCGCTACAAGCTCAACCGCTGTCGTCCCGCGTGGCACCGCTTGCCGCTGCAAGGCAGCCCAGCGCTCAGTGACTGAGTTCGTCTACAGGTGTCGGCTCTGTTGGGGCAGGAGACGACGCCTCCTTGACGCTGCGCTCTGCTGAGTCCTTGGACCATCGCGGCAGGAACATCGTCACGGTCGTGCCCACACCGATCTTGGACTCAATGCTTACCCAACCACCGGCAGCCTCGGCCAGGTCTCGGACCTGCCCCAATCCTAGACCTGTGCCAGACTGCCCTTTGGTCGTATAGAAGTTGTCGAATGCTCGTTGCTGGACTTCATCGGTCATTCCGACACCCGAGTCGTGCACGCGAACCATCACACCTTCGACACCTTCTTGTGTGGAGTCCTCTGCGACGACGCGGATGGTCCCCGTGTTGGTCTGGGCGTCGCCAGCATTGACAATCAAGTTGAGCACAGCTTGCTCCAGCCCGATCGGATCTACGAAAACGCTGCGCGTCGTCGACACGCGCCCTTCGAGGGAGACTCCATTGCCGACGACAGGTCGAGCGCAACGCAAGAGCGGCTGCAAGACGTCGGCCACGGGTACGAACCGGGCAGTCGTGTGCTGCCGACCAATGTTACGAAGTCGCGCTGCAAGCTCCGCGCAACTCTCGGTCGCACTGCCGATCTGCTCCGCTGCCTGCCGCGTCTCCTCGTCGCGACCGCCCGTCTGCAGCAGGTGAGTCCAGCCCATGATCAGAGTCAGCTGGTTGTTCAAGTCGTGGGCGACGCCAGCGCCGAGGCGCCCCACGGTCTCCAAACGCTGCATGTTGGCCATCTGCGCCTGCAGCATCGCTTGTTGGTTGGAACCTCGTCGCCGATCTTCGATAGCCGCGTGCAGAAGCAAGATCGAGAAGACTACAGTTGCCAAGAACGTCTGCACAACCAGCACGCCAGCTTGAACGCTCTCGCTTCCCGCCAGCACGAAAGGACCGCGCAGCTGTGCCGCGTGATGGACAACAATCAGAGTCATCAGCAAAAGGGCGATCGACACTGCCCGGACCTCGAGACGCAGCGCTGCCCAAAGTAGCAACGGAAAGAGGACGAACGGCAGGTCCAGAACAGAAGTGACGGGCGCCGGTGGTGACCTGAACACCAGATGCGTAACGACAACGAGGATCGCAATGACAGCGATCGACTCGACGATACGAGTGCGAGGCCGCTCTCTCCGCGGCGCAAGCCAAGAAAAGATCACCGGCACGACAGCCAAGACACCGATGCCATCGGAGAACACCCAGACCTGCCACGCAGCCAGGAAATCGACGCTCTCGTGTATTCGCACGAACGTCCACACACCCAGAAACGCAGCAACGGCGGGGGCTAAGACGGCACCGAAAACTGCCAGCGCCAGCGTGTCGCGGAAGCGGGACGAATCGATCTGCCTGCCGACGAACCACCTCAGCAACGAGGCGCCGACCAAAGCTTCGATTTGACTCGCGATGTCAGCAAAGCCGACGGGGCCACCACTGTTGTCAATGGCACGAGCCACGGCGAACTCACACCCTAGCCCAACGCCCAATACGAGAGGCCAGAAACGCCAAGGCATAAGGAAGAGAACGGCCAGCATCACGCCAGAGGCCGGCCAAAGCACTGAGACACTCTCGCGCGTTACATAGAACGCGTAGCCCAACCGTACTGCTACGAGATGGAGCGGTATGAAACAGAGTAACAGCAGCCACGGCTTGTTCGCCAACCAGAGGCCCCCGGCCGATCCTGGGAGTGGCTCGCGCATATCATCCACGCGTATCTCCACAATCTTCTGCAAGTAGAACCACCGGGCTTGCCCCCCGTCCTACCTGAAGCGAAGTACGAGATCTAGCCTATTCGGGCGAATCGATGCGATCGCGATATCATTTCCACCTGCTACGGACAGTGTGAATAGGAGTCGCAAGTGAGATTCGTGCCCGCCGGGTCCGGGCCGCAGGTCGGATAGGGCGCGGGCGGAGGATCGGCTGGGCTACCGAACAGAGCATTGAGGATGCGCACCGCGTCGGCGATGTCGTTCCCTTCATCGTTGTTGGCGTCACAGGCGTCTTCGCAGCCGGGCACATTGGGAGTGCCAGACGGGAACAGGATGCCCAGCAAGAATACCGCGTCGGCAATGTTGACGGTATTGTCCCCATTGCAATCACCGCGCACGAAGTCGCTATTCGTTCCGGTACCTAGATTCACGTGCAGCAAGAAGGGGCCTGTGATCGAGTTTCCGAACGCCGCAACGCGGATCAGAATCGTCTCCCCCGCATTCATGGAATGCTGAATCAGGGAGTCCCCTGGCACACCTGCGCTCGTAGCCATACAGGCAGTTGGATTGGCGCTCGTCGTCCACTCGTCGTTACACTGTAGCTGCGCAGCCAGCGTCCCCGGACACGCCGAGTAGATCGACAGCACGGTATCCATGCCTGCATCGACTCCACCCAGGTCGTTGGTGCCGCAAGTATCGATCGTGACCGTCCCGCTCATCGGCGCCGTGTAGGTGTACCAAACGTCAGGGCTGTTTTGACTAAAGCCACAATCAGCATTGCCATCGCGCGTCGCCCCCAGCAGCGTGCTTTGCAGCGTCCCAGCACCGATCGGAGTCGCGCCACCACAGCTGTCGTTGTTCGGTGCACAAGTAATGTTGAGCAAGCCAGTGCCGCTATCGCCCTGGTAGCCACCGATCCGAATCAGATACTCGCTGCCGGCTACGGTGGCGATCGTGACGCCGGACTGGAACGCACCCAAAGGACAGTTGTCCTCATTGCACGCGATGGCACTGGGCGCGGTAGGACAAACGAAGCCAGAATAGACCGCCAGCTTCGTGTCGTAGTCACTACCGCACAACGAGATCGAAAGCTGCCCCGTGCAACTAGACACATAGCGAAACCACACGTCGTTCCCGACTTGCGAATAGCCGAAGACCGAACACTCGGTTGGGCCATCGGTCGTCGCAAGCGTGGTATCGAATGCAGTCACACCGTCGGCTACTTCTAGCGCTGCAACACAGGCGTTTGGCGACGTCACCGAGATGGCGATCGCGCCCGTGCCGGTAGCGCCAAAGCGTCCGCCGACACGAATCGTGAACGTCTCTCCTTCCAGCGCGGAGAACACGGCACGCGATTGCGCGGTGCCGCCGCACGCATCGTCATTGCAGACAATCGGCGCAGATACCGGACACCCGAGACCATCATAGACAGCCAGCTTCGTGTCGAACGTTGAGCCGCACAAAGCAACGGCAACGCGTCCTGTCGTCGTCGCGGTGTACGTGAACCACGTATCTGCTTCAATATGCGTGTATCCAGAGAAGCTGCAAGCGCCTGGTTCGTCGGGGCCATCGGTCGTAGCGCCCACCGTCGTGAACGCCGTAGATCCGTCGGTGACGACAAAAGGAGTAGCGCAGTCATCGTTGGCCGGAGCTGCGGCTCCACCGACGATCGTCATGCTATAGTCATTGCGGAGGTCGCTATCTAGGAAGACGCGCACCAGGAAGGTGCTCGCGGCGCCGGTGTTCGTGTAGAAGAGCCCCTCGTTGTTGTTGTTCGTCGCTGCTGTCGCCAAGAGAGTACTGCCGCAGCTTCCGAACAACTCGACATCAATGTCCCCGTTGACGTCCACGAACGTCAGGTTGACCTGCAACTGTGCACCCGCGGCAACTGCAACCGCATACCAATCCTCATCGAGGCTCTTTACGACTAGATCGTCATAGGTGCCACTCGTTACGACCCTAGCCGTAACGCAGCTGTCGTTGTCTTCGAGGAGATCATCGCGCCCCTCTACGAGAAACGGCTGCAGCCACCAGTAGTTCGTCGCGAACGCACCGTACTCATCTTCGACCAAGCTGCCGCAGGCAGAGTTGCCGCAACACAGCTGTCCGACCAACTGCTGGGTGCCATTGAGAAAGATGCCAGAACCCGATGAACCCCCTTCGGTCGGCCCGTTGTCCCAGTCGACCGTCACGAAGTCAGCTGCACCCACCACGGTATGGCCGAAGCTGATGCGCTTGTAGTCGCCCGCGGGGTGATGCACGCTCGTGCACGAAGCACCAATAATGACTGGGTTCGCGCTCCAACCACTCCAGAACAAGCCCGTGGGCAACTCCCCCTCGATGATGAACAACGAGAAGTCGGATAGAGACGAGGTCGCTAACAGCGTACCGACGTCAGACCGCGGGACGCTGAAGACACTCGGTGGCGTACCGCCGCACGTCGCAGTTTGGTACAGCCAGTAGCACTCGAGCGTTTGCGCAACCGCCTGCGTCGAAATGCAGTGATTCGCGCTGAGGAAGTACGGTGTGAAGTCCGACGCGAGGCTTTGAATCAACGTACCGGTGCAGACAAACGATCCATTGTCGATGAATTGCATGTGTGCGGTGGCTTTGGCGATGTTACTCCACGCCGCGAAGCAAGAAACGTCGTTGTGGCAGGGCCCCGCTCCGAACGGCGCCGCAGCGACAGGCTGCGTGAGGTCACGATACTGATGTACTAGCTCGACGATCGCGAACGGCAGTACTAGCGGGTCGTGGGCAACGCCCGCCGGAACGAAGTACTCAAAGCGGGTGCGCTCACCCGGTACGGATCCCGTCCAACGCGACTCCCCGGGGCGAAACACTTGTTCACCGTAACTATTCGTGCGGGTTGGTCCCTGCGGATCGTAGGTGAAGATCGATGCGCCTGGGGGGAGCTGCACGTCGGCCAGGCGCAACCGCAACGAGTGGGCACCTGCCGCAACGATGTCGACGCACCAAGACACACCTTGTGCATGCGAGTACCAACGCCCGTCCGTAGCGTCCACCTGCACGCCGCGCTGGATCCCTATGCGGAGCACTTTGTGGGGATCTGTTGCGGCCCGCTGCGCATCGTCTGTGTACAACGAAGCGACGTCGACAGGGCCAAGAGCAACTTTGTAGGTCGGGTCCACAAACAGCCCACTCGCGACGGTCGGTGACTGCTCGCGCGGCTTCCCGCTACTACTGCTTACTGGCGGAGCTGCACCGAGAGTTGCCGCGGGCGCTGGACCGAGCTGCTGCGAGCTCGCGCTGTCCACAAAGGCGCTGCAGAGTAGACACGCAGTGAGCACGAGGAAGCGGGCACGGTACATCGATTTCTCCTGATTTCGGGATCTGAGCCAGCCCGCATTGTACGAGAGGATCCACACCGATGCCACCAACGCCTTGCGGGCAGCGTGGCGTCGAGTTGGGTTCGCTACCGAGGTCAGGCAGTCTGGGAAGCACGCCCGTCCGCAGCGAAGAACGAGCGTTCGCGATTCATGTCGCCAAGCTTGTCGAGCCACAGCGAAGTCGATAGGAACAAGCAGAGCTTCTTGCTGGCATCGACTTGCCCAGCGACATGTTGATCGAACAGAGTCGTCACGCCCGCATCGTCGAACAGGTCGCTGTGTCGACGAGCGCTCTCGTACAAAAAGTCACGGCACGTGGCACGCTCGGTTGTGCGCAGCCAACGCACCATTGGCGTCGGCAGTCCCATCTTGTCGACGCGACCACGCACGGATCGCGGCAGCAGCTTACGCAGAGCCCGCAGCTGCAGCTTGTTTCGGACCCCCTTCGTGCGCAGCCGATAGTCGAGGGCAACGACGTACTCGACAACACGATAGTCCAGGAACGGCTGGCGAGCTTCCACACCCCAAGCCATACCAAGCGTGTCTTCACAGCGCAGCAGTGCCGGCAGGATCGTGCGAGTCAAACCCAGGCGCACCTGTTCCTCGATGAGGTCCGCTTGTGGCGGGCCATTGTGCGCCGCCCGCAAGGCACTCACGAGGTCCGGTCGCAGCAGTGGCTGCGCAACGTTCTTGGGGTTGTCGATACACGTCTCGAGACGGGTCCGCAGCTCGCGCACTTGCGGCAGTAGATTGGCCGGCGCGTTCTGGAGCGCCCAGTTGTAGACGTAGTTGCGCTGCAGATGATGCCGCAAGCTAGTCGCCTCATCGAAGAACCGCCGGATGTCGGCACGACGACCTGAAGTCGTCGCATCTCGCATCAGGGAGTTCAAGTGCTGACGGTAGTAAGTGTGGTAGCCACCGAACACCTCATCGCCACCATTGCCGGTCAAGACTACGCTGCTTGCGTTCTGTTCCCGCGCAGTTCGAAAGAGCGACCACCACAGCACCGTCCCCTGGTGACTGGTCGGGCTGTCCAAGTGGTGCACGATCTTCGCGAGCTGGTCAAGCAGGCTGCCATTCGGTTCTGGAGAAATCGTAGTAGAGCTAACGCGGAAACGCGTGACGAGCTCGTCGATGTACTCGCGCTCGTCAAAGCCACTGTCAGTGAACACCGAAGAAATCGTCTTCACATCGGTATCACCGAGACGGGAAGCTACGCCAACGACAGCTGACGAGTCCAAACCACCGCTGAGGAAGTAGCTGCGTCCCGCATCCGATTGCATGCGCAGACGAACTGCGTCGGTGAACAGGTCGAGAAACTCGCGAGTCGCCACGGAGCGCGATGGCTGCTGCTCTCGCGGTTGCGTATCCAACTGCCAGAACTGGTGCAGCTGCAGCGGCTCCCCTGCAGCGATCGTCGCGACGGTCGCAGGAGGTAGCGACGCAATGCCTTCATACGGCGACAGCGCTGGCTCGTCGAGGTGCCAATGCAGAAGCTTCCACAGGTACTCCTCGTTGTAGCGCACTGGCCTGGGGAGAAACGGCAGCAGCGCTTTCGGTTCGGACGCAAACAGGAAGTAGTCATTGACCGTCGTGTAGTACAGAGGCTTCACGCCCATACGGTCACGACTCACGACAAGGCGCTTGCGGCGTTCGTCCCAAAGACCCAATGCCCACATGCCGTTGCAGTGCTCGACGAAGTCGATGCCATGCTCGTCGTAGCCATGCACGACGGTCTCAGAATCACACTGCGACTTGAATTCGTAGCCACGCGATTGCAGATCTCGGGTCAGATCTCGGTAGTTGTAGATTTCACCGTTCACGGTCACCCAAGTCGTGCCGTCACGATTCGATAGCGGCTGTTGGGCAGCCTCGCTGAGATCGATGATCGCCAGCCGGCGATGGCCCAGTGCCACTTCATCTGTAACATGTGTGCCCCAACCATCTGGCCCGCGATGGGCAAGACGGTCCAGCATGATCGGGAGCATCGTGGCCATCTCGTCGGATGCCGCGCGATCTCGCTTGAGATTGAGGATGCCAGCGATCCCACACATGGAAGAAGCTCGTTTCAAAGCGGGGCGGTGAACTCGAGGCATTGTAACCGCGGATCTCTCCACAATACCACGACGCTGTGGCACACTCGCGCGAAACACCTACCTTGGGAGAGTACTCATGAGCTTGCAACTGAGCGGCTACGTGACCGGAGCCTTCGCGGAGAACACCTACATAGCCATCGATGAAGAGACTCAACTCGCAGCAGTCATCGACCCTGGGGAAGGCGCACTCGCACTTTGGCGCAAGCACGAAGAAGACGGCGCGACGCTCGACAAGATCTTGCTGACCCATGCTCACCTCGATCACATCTGGGGGCTGAGCGAGCTCAAGGAGTACAGTGGTGCGCCGATCTACTTACACCACGAAGATGACTTCTTGCTCGAAGGCTTCGTCAGCATGGCGGCCGCCTACGGCTTCGAAGTGGCACCGGCCCCCCCGGCTGATCAGAGGTGGGACGAGGGGGACACTGTGGCGATCGGTGCCACTACCTTGCGGATCCTCCACACTCCGGGCCACTCTCCGGGGAGCGTCAGCTTGGTCTGGGAGGATGGTGTGTTCACCGGTGATGTGATCATGGCTGGCGGCATCGGCCGCACTGACTTTCCGCGCTCTTCGTTTACAGAGCTCGCGCACTCGATCCGCGAGAAGCTGTATCGGCTCCCCGACGATCTGGCGATCTATTCCGGTCACGGCCCCCCCTCGACCATTGGTCACGAGAAGGCCACGAACCCGTCGATTCGCCCGGAGTAACCCGGCACCTAATGGCAGCGGTGGCCGATGGCATGAATCAACGCGCCGACGGCTACGATCGCCGGACCAATGTCGTAGCTGGAACGGCACCCGCGCCGACCGCTCACGACAATGCAGGAACTCAGGGTGCTGCACAGGAGTGCAGCGAGGACGGCTCTGGTGGCTAGCCTCTTCATGGGTACCTCCGTTTCTTTGCTCTGTACCCGAGAAAGCCCCGGCGCCGTGACTCCGACCGCCATGAACCAATGGTTGCCGGAAGTCGCAGTAGCATTTGCACTTAGCGGCCAACCTTCGACGCCGACTCGCAGTAGTCCAGCAGGTTTCACCGTGGACAACAGACCGCTTTGGACCGATGTATTGGTGGAGATTGCTGGCCGAGCCGGCTCAGCAGCGACCCATGACACCAGAACGAGGGCCCCGATGCGACTCCTGTTAGCCTGCACTCTGCTTCTTCTGCCAGCCGTCGGCACCGCGCAATCAGCGATGGAACCGACATCGACTCCGCCGCAGCTCGACTACTACCTGCCGGCAAACACTCAGTACGACGCCGACATCCCGACACCAGAACAAGTGCTTGGATACCAGGTTGGCGAGTGGCATGCCCGTCACGACCAAGTGATCGAGTACTACCGAGCCGCAGCCGCAGCCTCCAAACGACTACAGCTGATCGAGTACGCGCGCTCGCACGAGCATCGCCCACTCGTATTGTTGGTCGTGTCATCGACGAAGAACATGGAGCGCATCGAAGAGCTGCGCGCCGCACACGTGGCCCGACTGGAAGACGATGCTCCGTCGGGCGAGCTCGGCCCTGTGTTCACTTGGCTGGGCTACGGCGTCCACGGCAACGAGCCCAGTGGCACGAACGCATCCTTGTTGATCACGTACTACCTTGCCGCTGCTCGAGGAGAGAAGGTCGATCGCCTCCTCGGCAACAGCGTGATCCTGATCGATCCGTGCCTGAATCCCGATGGCACTGCGCGTTTTGCGATGTGGGCCAACAGCCACCGCGGCAAGAACCTCGTCGCCGATGCCAATCATCGAGAACACCTGGAGGTCTGGCCCGGAGGACGCACGAACCACTACTGGTTCGACCTCAACCGCGATTGGCTCCTGCTCACGCATCCCGAATCGCGCGGCCGGCTCCGCGAGTTCCACCGTTGGAAGCCGAATCTGTTGACCGACTTTCACGAAATGGGCACGCGCTCGACGTACTTCTTCCAGCCCGGTGTACCCAGTCGCCAGAACCCGAACACGCCGCCAGAGAATCTCGACCTGACGCGCAATCTCGCCCACTACCACGCCGCCGCCCTCGACGACGTCGGATCGCTGTACTACACCGAGGAGAGCTTCGATGACTTCTACTACGGCAAGGGTTCGACGTATCCCGATATCAACGGCTGCATCGGTATCTTGTTCGAACAGGCGAGCTCTCGGGGCCACCTGCAGAAGAACAAGGACGGCCTTCTCAGCTTCCCGTTCACGATCCGCAACCAGACCCTGACGTCGTTCTCCTCACTCGAAGGAGCATTGGAGATGCGCGAGGAGCTCCTCACCTATCAACAGGAGTTCTTTCGCAATGCCCGCGCAGACGCGAAGAAGGACAGCGTGCGGGCCTATGTGTTCGGGTCGCCGCACGACGCGGCGCGCAACTATGAGTTCATGAGCGTGCTGCATCAGCATGGCATCCACATCCACGAAATCTCGCGCGGCGTCGTGCACGATGGACACGGCTTCGCACGCGATACGTCGTGGATCGCACCCATCGACCAAACCCAACACCGCTTGCTCAAGGCGCTCTTCGAGCAGCCGACGACGTTCCCAGACTCTACGTTCTACGACGTCTCGACCTGGACTCTGCCACTATCTTTCGGGATCCCGTTTGCTGAACTCACCGCGAGCGACATCGACAATGGACTGATCGGCGCGCGCGTCGAGACCCCGCAGTTTCCGACCGGTTCCTTCACCGATGCCGACGCCCCGTACGCGTACCTCTTTGGCTGGCAGGGTTACTACGCACCGCGCGCCGCGCAACGCCTGTTGGCAGCCGGCTTGAAAGTGCGAGTCGCGACGAAACCGTTCGACATTGCTACGACCGACGACAGCGTGAAGTCGTTTACGTACGGCACCATCGTTGTGCCTGTCGCAATTCAGGACAAGACACCCGCCGAAGTCGCGACGCTCTTGCGCGACTGCGCGCGCCTCGATGGCGTGGATGTGCACCCTGTTGGCAGTGGGTTGACGACGCGCGGCATCGACCTCGGCTCACCGAGCATCTTCGCGTTGGAGAAGCCGAAGGTCCTGTTGGTCATCGGCCGGGGTGTCTCTGGCTACGAGTCCGGGGAAGTCTGGCATCTCCTCGACACACGCTACGACGTCGAAGTGTCACTGGTCGAGAGAGACCGCATTGGCCGAGTCGACCTCGCCAACTACACCCACGTGGTTCTGGTCAGTGGCGGCACTGCTGCCTGGGGCGGTGGCGAGAAGCTGCGATCGTGGGTCCGTGCGGGCGGCGTTTTGGTGAGCACGCGACGCAGCGTCGAGTGGGTGCGCGAAACGATTCTCGGACGCGACACGCCGGACGACAGCGGACGCGGCAAGAAGAAGTCCGAAACAACGGCTCAGCCCGCGGCGGACAAGAAGGCGCAAGCTACGGCCGAGAGTGCCCTCAAACCGAGCTACGCCGACTACGACCAACTCAATGCCGAGAAGTTCATCAACGGCGCGATCCTCGCCGCCACGATCGACACGACCCACCCGCTGGGCTACGGCTACCTGAGCGGCGACATCGCATTGTTTCGCAACACCCGCAACGTGATGGCGGCGGAAGACAACCCATTCGTGAACGTCGCGCAGTACACCGCAGAGCCGCTGCTCAGCGGCTACGTCTCAGACGCGAACCTCGACAAACTCGCCGAAACTGCCGCAGTCTGCGCTGAACGACTGGGGCGCGGCACGGTGATTCGCTTCGCCGACAATCCGAACTTCCGGGGCGTCTGGTATGGGACGAATAAGATGTTCGCCAACGCGATCTTCTTCGGTCACGTGATCAAGGACACGAGCGACTGGGAGAACAAGTAGGCCGCCGCCGTCTTGGGAACAATGCGTTGGCGCAGAGCCATGCGGCGCGCTACTGTTGTTTCGGGCGTATCGCAAACACTAGCTGCAAGCGCAACAGATCCGTCCGCGAGCGACAGTTGCCCGAGAGGTGGCCTCTTCCCCCGGACCACTTCTCGGTCGAGACGGGTCTTCGTGACACGAACCCCGCGAGCGAGAGGCGGGCCAAACCGTGTTTGCACAACCAAGACAGCGGCGAAGAAGGCCGGCGCCCTTCGCCATCCTCACAGCGTGCCTCGTACTTCTTCCGCAGGCGCTGTACTGCGAGTCCGGCAGCTTTGTCACGATGTTTGGACACCCGGTTGTCGAACAGCATCTCGTGTGGGTCGTCGACCGCTCGTTCACGATGGGCTTAGGCACGCCTTCACGACTCGACAGGACAAAGGATGCAATCCGCAACGCGATCCAGCAGCTGCGACCGACGCAGCGCTTCAACGTGGTCTCGTTCTCGGTAGATGTCACCAGCTTCGAGTCCACCGCCGTGTACGCAACTCCTGCGAACCGCGCGGCCGCGGTCGCGTGGGTCGATGGCTTGAACGCGGGAGGACCGACCTGCGTGCAAGAAGCGCTTCTTGCTGGGCTCACGCATGTCGGTATCGGCGCAACATCACGAGCTGTGGTTTTCTGTGGTGACGACGCGCCCAACTGCTTGCCACCGTCGACAACCGTGCTCAACGTCAGTGCGGCCAATGTGTTCGGAGTGCCGATCCACACGTTCTTCGTCGGATCCAACGGGCTCGGGCTCCAGTTCATGCAGAAGATAGCCAACTGGACCGGCGGCACGCTTCACCAAGTGGACCTGGCAGCTCCGACTACTTTCCAGCGCGGCGACGCCAACGGTGACGGGAACATCGATGTGACCGACGTCACTTGCATCTTGTCACTGATCTTCGATCCGGACGCATACTCAGGGTGTCTCGACGCCGCAGACGTCAATGACTCAGACAACCTGGAGATCGCGGACGGCGTTTCGCTGCTGTGGTATCTACTCTTGCAGGGGCCACCGCCACCTACACCTGGACCCGGAACTTGCGGGATCTGGACGACAGGCCTTTTGGGCGTCTGCCATCAATCCTTGTGCCCGTGACCTTCGCCCCGTCACAGAATCTGTGCTGAGCGCCGTCACACAGCGACTACTCGGCCTTCTTCGCGGCCTTCTCCTTAGCGGCCTCTTGTTTCGCCTTCGCCTGCAGGTCCGCGACCTGTTTGCGCGTCGCGGTCGCTGCTTTGGCATCTCCGCGCTTGTCCTCGAGATTCGCGCGTAGCTGCAGCAGCTCAATCTCCCCAGCCGCGTCACCGAACTCTCGGGCCAACACCAGCGCGTTCTCGATCGCGACAGCCGCTCGGGGCAACCGCTCGAGTTCGACGAGCAGCGTCGCGATCGAGCGCGCATTGCGGTACGCCGATGAACGCAGACCGAGGCTTGCGTGGACTAGTCGTGCATCGCTGTGGCTGGCAAGAGCTGCCTCGGCCTTGCCGAGCTTCTGTTCGGCTGCGCCGCGCGCCGACAAGCCCATCGCCAACCCCCACCAGTCCCCGAGCGGCCGCGCCAGATCGATGCAACGCTGCGCTGCCGCCAACGCCTTCGCATGCTCACCCGCCTTCGCGGCCTTGCGCGCTTCACCGAAAGCCCCCTGGCCAGCGCGAAACTGCTTCTGCTGTTCGCGCGTCCAACCGACGAACGATGCCGTGTAGTCACTGAAGATCGACCGCCCGAAAGCAACGTCTGCAGCGCGAGCACCCAGCAGTGCCCGGGCATGCATCTCGGCAATCTTCGCCGGATCGGGCTGGTCCTGCTTCTCGATCATCCCGAGGCTTCCCTCGAGGTACGAGTCGATCACCAGCAACGTGCGCCCTTCATTGGCACGCCACAACTTTGCAATCTCTTCGACGTCTCCGGCAACGGCCAGAGCTTCGAAGCGATCCTTCAATGACGGCGGTTCGGCGTAACTCGGCAGCGAGAGAAACAGCAGCGACAACATCAGCAGCGTACGGATCGTCATGGGGACGTGACTTTCGTTTGTAGATTCTTCGTTTGTAGATTCTGTGATTGGGCGTGTCTGGCACTCGAGCTTCGCGATACAGCGCAACCGAAAAAAGACGAGGAGCAGCAGCTCGTTGTGAGTCGCTACTCCTCGGCCTCACCTTCGGCAGTCTTGGCGAGCTCCGCCGTCACCTTGGTGACGCGTTGCTCGGCTCCTTTGAGGCGATCGAAACAGAAGCTGATCAGCTTCGACGCACGCTCGACCATGTCGGCAAGCTCGTCGATATCAACGTCGGCCTCATCGTCGATCTTCTCGAGGATCTCTTCGATCTCCGTCGCGGCCGCCCGATAGGTCAGCCCGTTTTCCTCGCCTGCCAAGTCGCCTCCGTTTCTTCGTCATCCAACGCGCTGCTGTCGCCAGTGGTCGGCGCGGGTTCGACGCCGACTCGCAGGTCGCCGCCTGAGACATCCACTCGCACCGTAGCACCATCCCCGATCTCGCCAGCAATGAGTGCTCGCCCGATGCGCGTCTCCAGCTCGTGCTGCAGGTAGCGCTTCAGTGGCCGGGCGCCGTACACCGGGTCGAAACCGCTGTCGGCCACGAACTCGATGGCCGCCGGCGTCAGCACCAGATCGATCCGGCGATCCCTCAGTCTTCCTCGAAGTTCCTCTGTCATCAAGCCGACGATCGTCTCGATCTCGCGCCGCGTCAGCGGTTTGAACAAGATCGTGTCGTCGACGCGGTTCAGGAACTCCGGTCGGAAGCCCCGACGCAGCTCCGTCATGACCGCCTCACGGGCCTCGGCAGAGATCTCGCCGTCGCCGGTCACGCCGTCCAACAGATACGTCGAACCAAGGTTGGAGGTCATGATGATCACGGCGTTGCGGAAGTCCACAGTGCGTCCCTGAGAGTCGGTCGCACGCCCGTCATCGAGGATCTGCAGCAACACGTTGAAGACGTCCGGGTGCGCCTTCTCGATCTCATCGAAGAGGATCACCGAATACGGCTTACGCCGGACCGCCTCCGTCAGCTGCCCCCCCTCTTCGTAACCAACGTATCCAGGCGGTGCTCCAAGTAGCCGCGACACCGAGTGCTTCTCCATGTACTCGCTCATGTCGATCCGGACGATGTTGTCCTCGCTGTCGAACAGCGCTTCGGCCAACGTCTTCGCGAGCTCCGTCTTGCCAACTCCGGTCGGGCCCAAGAACAGGAAAGATCCGACCGGCCGCCGCGGATCCTTGATGCCGGCGAGGGCACGAATCACGGCGTCAGCGACCAACTGCACAGCCTCGTCTTGGCCGACGACTCGTCCGTGCAGGATCTCGTCCAAGCGCAGCAGCTTCTCGCGCTCTCCTTCGACGAGACGCGTGACTGGGACGCCGGTCCACCGCGAGACGATCTCGGCGATCTCCGCGTCGGTGACCTCTTCGCGCAGCAGGCGATCTTCGCCTTGATCTTGGATGCGCTGCTCGGCTTCTTGCAGTTTGCCTTCGAGCTCCGGCAGCTTGCCATGCTGCAGCTCGGCGGCACGATTCAGATCGTACTGCTGCTCGGCACGCTCGAGCTCGTGACGCGCGGACTCGAGTTCTTCGCGCATCTCGCGGACCCGACTGATCGCCAGCTTCTCGACTTGCCACTTGTCGCGCATTGCGTCCGCCTGACCGCTGAGGTCAGCGAGCTCCTTGCGCAGCGCGGCCAGCCGTTCCTTGCTGCTGCGGTCCTTTTCCTTCTTGAGCGCCGCTTCTTCGATCTCCAACTGCATGACGCGACGCGTCACCTCGTCGAGTTCGGCCGGCATGGAATCGATCTCGGTACGAATCGTCGCACACGCTTCGTCGACGAGATCGATCGCTTTGTCCGGCAGGTGGCGATCGGTGATGTAGCGGTGCGACAAGAGCGCGGCCGAGACCAGCGAATTGTCCTGAATCACTACCCCATGGTGCACCTCGAAGCGTTCCTTCAAGCCGCGCAGAATCGAGATCGTGTCTTCGACGGTCGGGGCATCGACGACAATGGGCTGGAAGCGACGCTCCAGCGCAGCGTCCTTCTCGATGTTCTTGCGATGCTCGTCGAGCGTCGTGGCACCAATGCAGTGCAGTTCACCGCGGGCCAGCATCGGCTTCAGCAAGTTCCCTGCGTCGGGAGACCCTTCCGTCTTGCCGGCGCCGACGATCGTGTGAATCTCGTCGATAAACAGCAAGATGCGACCGTCGCTCTCCTTGATCTCGTTGAGGACCGCCTTCAAACGCTCTTCGAACTCGCCACGGAACTTCGCGCCGGCCAGCAGCGCCCCCATGTCCAGCGAGAAAACGGCGCGGTCCTTGAGCCACTCAGGTACGTCCCCACGGACGATCCGTTGAGCGAGTCCTTCGACGATGGCGGTCTTGCCGACTCCGGGCTCGCCGATCAACACAGGATTGTTCTTCGTCTTGCGCGACAAGATACGGATGACTCGACGGATCTCGGAGTCGCGGCCGATGACGGGATCGAGCTTCCCGTTGCGCGCCTCTGCTACGAGATCGACGCCGTACTTCTCCAGGGCTTCGTAGGCAGATTCCGGGGTCGCACTCGTGACCCGTTGGTGGCCACGAATCTCGGTCAATGCCTCGAGGAAACGATCGGTCGTCACGGCTGCGGCCGCCAACAGACGTCCCGCTTCCGTGCGCTCTCCCTCAGCCAAGAACGCCAACGCGAGGTGCTCGACCGACACGTACTCGTCCTTGAGGCGCTTCGCTTCGTCGTCGGCCTTCAGCAGCAACTGCTGCAGCCGCGCCGTCACATACACCTTGTCTGCTTCCACACCACCACTCGACACGCGCGGCTGGCGCTCCAAGTAGGCTTCGATCTTCGTCGCGAGGTCGTTCGGCATCGCCCCGAGTTTGATCAGGATGCGCGGCAGCAAGCCGTCCCCCTGCTCGAGCAGGGCCAGCAGCAAGTGCTCGCCGTCGACCTCGGGGTTGCCGTAGCGCAGCGCTTTGGTTTGGGCCGCGTGGAGCGCCTCTTGTGATTTCTGAGTCAGTCGGTTCGGGTCCATTGCGTCTCCTTTCATGGGGCGGAGTCGCAGCGGCTATCGCAAAGGGGAGACCAACCTCATAAGTCGCATTCATGAATGCACTTGTCGATAACGGGAAGAGACGGGGCCTGCCACACTGACAGCAAGGGCTCGAGTTACGACGCTGCAGCTGTCAGGGCGGCGTCAGCCTCTGCCAAATTGGCGCCTAGGGATCGACGTCCGTGACCTCAGCGGCCACGGAGCCGTCCGCCAGACGAGCCGTAAAGCGATCCCCAGAAGCAACTTGTGACGCTGCCTTCAAAGACGTGCCATCGTCTTTCTGAAGCCACGCGTAGCCGCGCTGCAAGATCCGTTTGGGGTCCGCGGCGTCGGCCCGCAGCTGCAGCCGTTCCAGCCGCTCACGCGCCCGTCGCTGCTGACGTTCCGCGCAGTTTCGGAGCTCGAGAACGGCTCGCAGCAGCTCCGCACGCCGGCCGTCGACGACCCGTTCGGCGCCGCGCCCGGCGGCAGCGGCCGCACCGCGCAGCCGCTGCTTCTCGCGCTCCCAAGCGCGCGCGATCCCCAGCCGAATCCCATCCACATCGCGGCCCAGCTGCGCCGCCGCACGCTCGATGCGCAACTGCGCCGTACTGCGAAACAGCTCTGCCGCACGCACGAGACGCGACCGCTGCTCGTGCAGCACACCGCTCCCTTGGCGACTCAATGCGGCGACGGCCGCCAGCAGTTCCTGCTCTTCAGCGCGCGCCAGCGCAACCAGCTGCTGCGCGATCGCGGTCGGCGTCTTCTCCGAATGCGCCAGGACATCGAGCACACTCCGGTCGCGGTGGTGACCGATGCCGACGACGACCTTCAGTGGGTGCCGAGCAACAGCAAGCGCCAGCGGCAGCGAATCGAAGGCCATGAGATCGGTCCGTGAGCCACCGCCGCGCACGATCGCGATGACGTCGTAGTCATCGGCATGCACGCTGACGTGATCGAGTGCCGCGAGCACGTCCTCCTCGACTCGCGCTCCCTGCACGTGGCAGTCGTACACGTCTACGGCAAAGGAGTACTCGCTCTGCGCCAGCTCGTTGATCACGTCGTTGTACGCGTCGCTCTCGTAGCTCGTCACCAACGCCAGACGCAACGTCGGACGCGCAAACGGCAAGCTGCGATTGTGATCGCGAATCCCTAGGCGGTCGATCTCGCGCAAGATCTGTTCTTGCCGCAGCGCGATCGCTCCCAGCGTGTAGTTCGGATCAATGTCCTCGACAACGATTTGGTAGCTACCGCTCGGCGGATACAGATCCACCCGCGCGCGCACTTGGATCTTGATCCCGTCGCTGAGTTCGAACGGCTCCACTGCGGCGGCGAGACGCTGCTCGATCGTACGCCGTTCCGACGCGAACAACACGGCAGTCACGACGCCGCGCGGGCGATCATCGCCGTCCGCCTTGTCGGCCAGCTGGAAATACACGTGGTGCTTGTGCGCATTGCGTTCGAACCCTACGACCTCGCCATGGACCCAGATCGGCATCCGGAACGAGCTGCGTAGCAACTCACGTACTTGTTCGTTGAGCTGCGAGATCGACAGCGCTTGCGGCTCGCCATTGCCAGCGCCGCCGTCAACGGATCCGGCCTCCAAACCACCCGCAAGCCCCGGTAGCGACTGCTCTGCGAAGTCATCGATGGCGATCTCTCGGTCGCTCAGCAGCTCTTGGACCCCTTCGGAGGCTACGAATCCCTGCGGCAGCAACACCTTGGCGACGTCTTCGAGGTGTCTCTGTGGCACGGTCCACAGCTTCTCGGTCGGATTCCAACGCCGTCCCGGCAAGCCCCGGACGACGGCGACGAGCTCTTTGGCATACGGGAAGCGAATCTGTAGATCGCCCGACTCCGCATCGAACTCCAGCAGGCGTTCCATCTAGACCTCTACCCAACTCGATGAGCACGCGTTGTGGCGCTGCAACGTTCTACCTCACATAGCATTACCGGCGCAGATCGCGGCAGCCCGGGACCCTCGAGTTCCGAGAAAGCGACCGCGTCCGACCTGTTGTCGTTGCCGGTCCGCCAACGGTCAACCGAAAAGGCCGCCAGCGCCACGCCCCATGAGCCGAAAAAGAGAGTGGAGAACTCCGGATCTCTCTGTGCTGAACGCAACCTAGGAGTGTGCATGTCGACCCAACCCGAGACCCCAGCGAAGAGCCCAGATTCGGGCACTCCCGAGGTCCCGGATGAGCACGTGCTCCGGCTCCCCGATCGCATCCTGATCGTCGACGACGACCCAGCGACACGCCTGAGACTGCGCAAGACGCTAAAGACCGCTAAGCACGTCATCGAAGCCGAGAACGGCAAAGACGGTCTCGAGAAGATGCACAAACAGCGTCCCGACTTCATCGTCACGGACCTGCAAATGCCCGAAATGAACGGCCTCGAGCTGCTCAAATGTGCTCGCAGCAGCCCCTCCGGCGCAGCCATCCCGATCATGGTCCTGACCGCAGACGAGGACCCCAAGGTCTTGCTGGAGGTGTTCAACAACGGCGCGGACGACTTCCTCGTGAAGCCGTTCAAGATGTCGGAACTCCGCATCCGTGTCGCAGCGATCCACATGCGCCAGCAGCTGGCGCGCGACGTCAACCCCCTGACACGCCTCCCCGGCAACAGCGCGTTGAAGAAGGCCATCGCAGACCGCCTACGCGATCCCGAGGCCGACATGGCCGTGGCATACTTCGACCTCGATCACTTCAAGGAGTTCAACGACACTCAGGGCTTCGACCGCGGCGACCACGTAATCTCGCTGCTCGGAGACCTCTTGCGCTACTACGCTTCGACCCGCCCCCCGGGGGAGGCCTACATTGGTCACGTCGGCGGGGACGACTTCGTCATGCTGCTGGATGAGGACGAAATCGAGGCGATGGCCGAAGTCGTGCACATCGGCTTTGAATCTGCCGTCGAAGGGCTGTATACCCCAGAGGAAGTCGCCAAGGGGTACGTGAAAGCGAAGAACAGACGCGGGGAAGAAGAGAACATTCCCCTGCTATCGGTATCCATTGGCGTGGTACTCACCGCCTCACGCAAAGGAATGCGAGACATCCGTCGCATCTCCCACGTCGCTGCGGAGGTGAAAAAGATGGCCAAGGGAATCCCGGGCAACAGCCTGTTCATCGATAGAAGAAAGTATGCCCCCGAAGACAAGCCAGCATTCGAAGTCGAACGATCCGAACAACGATCCTCAGACTAGTGGCCCCCGCATCCGGCGCGCGCTGATCGCAGTTGCTGACAAGAGTGGCCTCACCGACTTCGCCCAGCAACTCGCGGCACTCGACATTGAAATCATCTCAACCGGTGGCACGGCCCAGGTCCTGCGCGATCACAACATCCCCGTTCGCGAAGTGCAGGAGATCACGGGCTTCCCGGAGATCATGGGTGGCCGCGTCAAGACGCTGCACCCACTCGTCCACGGCGGCATCCTCGGACGCCGCGACGTCGAAGAAGACCAAGAAGCGATGCGCGAGCACGACATTCATGGCATCGACCTCGTGGTCGTGAACCTCTATCGGTTCGAGGAAACGGTCCGCGGGGGTGCCAGCTTCGAGGATGCTATCGAACAGATCGACATTGGCGGACCTACGATGGTACGAGCCGCTGCAAAGAACCATGAACACGTGGCGATCGTCGTGAACCCAGAGCGCTACGAAGCGATCAGCGCAGAGTTGCAAGCCGGGAGTGCGTCGCTGAGCGGTGAGACCAGAAAAGCATTGGCGCTCGAAGCGTTTCAGCGCACAGCCGCCTACGATGCGGCGATCTCGAACTGGTTCGGGTCACAACTGCACGAACAGGAACTACCCCGCGTCTACACCGAACAGTGGCAACGGATCGGCGAGTTGCGCTACGGCGAGAACCCGCATCAGAGAGCCGCGTGGTACGGCCGCGAAGACGGCGGTGACTTCTCACTCGGGCGCGCAAAGGTGATCGAGGGCAAGGCCATCTCCTACAACAACCTGCTCGACGTCAGCGCCGCAATCGAGTGCATGCGGGCGCTGCAGGGACCGGCAGCGGTCATCGTCAAGCATTGCCTGCCGTGTGGCGCCGCAGAAGCCGACAACTTGGGCACGGCTTTCGAGCGCGCCCTCGATGGCGACCGTGTGTCGGCATTCGGCGGGATCGCGGCCTTCAGCGAACCCCTCGATCCTGACACGGCGGCGCGCTTTGCGACCCGCGACCACTTCTTCGAAGTCGTCTACGCACCGTGCTTCGAGCCGGGCACCGAAGACGTGATTCGCAACGGCGCGAAGTGGGGAAAGAACTGCCGCTTGATCGAAGGTGGCGAACGCGAAGCCGAGGTCGCGCGACCGCTGGAGATTCGATCGGTTCCCGGTGCGCTACTGGTCCAGGAGTGGGACCGCCCGATGGCAGCGACCGAGCAGTTCGAAGTCGTCAGCAAGCGCAAGCCGACCGACGCAGAGTGGCAAGATCTGTTGTTCGCTTGGCGCGTCGTCCCGTTCGTGCGGTCGAACGCGATCTTGCTGGCCGCGAACCGCGCCGTCATCGGCGCCGGTGCTGGACAACCCAGTCGCGTCGACGCGGTCGCGATCGCCTGTCGCAAGGCCGGCGAACGCAGTCGCGGCGCGGTGCTGGCATCGGACGCGTTCTTCCCGTTTCCCGACGGCGTCGAAGTCGCAGCCGAAGCGGGGGTCCGAGCTGTGATACAACCAGGCGGTTCGATCCGCGATGACAAGGTCGTCGAAGCGGCCGATGCGGCGGACATGGCGTTGGTCGTCACCGGAGAACGACACTTCAAGCACTAGGCCGTCACGGAGCGCTTGCAGCCGCAAGTTCCGGAAAGGTGGATCGTGAATCCTTCAACGCTCAACGCCATGATGCGCGCGATCCGCTGGATGTACATCGTCGTGACGACGGTCGCTGTGCTGACGTTCCTGTTTCCGGGACTGGGTTGGCTCGCGTACTTTCAGAAGCAACTCGGCGGGCCGGACAGGATCGTCGAACTCGCGGTCGGCTGGGCGCTCTTGGGCGTCTTGATCGAACACATGCGTGGTGCAGTCCTGCGCTCCCGTCAGGCGTACCTCGCCCAGGCACTCCTGCGGGTCAGCCCGAACTTGAAGAAGATCGAAGCGGCTCGGATCTTGGTCCGGGCGCTCGAATCCGACGATGAAAGTGTCGTCGGCACTGCCCACCAAGAGCTACAGCGCCTCACGAACGTCGACCACGGCACTGATCCGGCCGCCTGGCGCCGCTGGATCGCCGAGCAGCTCCAGAAGGAGGGGCAGAAGCCCTCCTGACCGGTCGATATAGGGAAGAAGGGCCCATGAACCGTCGGGGCCCCGGTCCTATCACCGCGAGCCAGTTGCTGATATGATGGATCCATCGTTGAGATCCGCTTTGCTCCAGAGAGGGAATGACTGGTTTGCAGCGCCCACCTGACGATTCACCACTCGACCCACAGCAACCGCGACCGGGTTACCTCCCGTTCAACCCTCCGCCCCCGCCCGCACAGTTTTCTGGGGCAGGATTCCCTGCAGAAGGATCCGGGAAGAAAAAGAACAAGCGACGCTCGCTCCACACGCTGTTTTTCGAAGTTGCCGTCGTCTGTGTCTTGGCCGTCGGCCTAGCCGTACTGCTGCGCACGTTCGTCGCGCAGGCGTACGAGATCCGCGGCGACTCGATGCGACCGACGCTGCAAGATGGCCAGCGCGTTCTGATCTGGAAGCCTGGCCCGGACGATCTGACCCACGGCGACATCGTGATCTTCACCGACCCCAACGATGGACATCGTGACTTGATCAAACGAGTGATCGGCGTCCCCGGAGATGAAGTGGTCATCGAAGACAACGAAGTACGAGTCAACGGCCGCATCCTCGATGAGGACTACGTCCTGCGCGGGCAACGCGGGCTAGTACTGAAGCGGATCGTCTACGAGGGACACATCTTCGTTCTCGGGGACAACCGCGCCAACAGCAAAGACAGTCGCAATTTCGGTCCGGTGCCGATCGACTCGGTCAAAGGCACTGTCTTCATGCGCCTGTGGCCTCTCGATTCCATCTCAACGTTCGAGTAGGCGAGAAGGCGAGTATCTTGAGCGCTCCAGGTTCGCCAGAGGCAGCCAACGTTCTGTTACATGCTGCTGGCGTCTCCAAGACCTACGGCCTGCCGCCACACGATGTCACGGCCCTCCGCGACGTGAACCTGACGCTGACCGGCGGCAAGATCTACGGTCTGCTCGGTCCCAACGGCGCCGGAAAGACGACGTTCCTGCGGATCTGCGCAACCATGCTGGCCCCGACCGCCGGCAGCGTCACGATCGCCGGCTACGAGACCGTAGCGCAGGCGCCACAGGTTCGAGCCCATCTCGGCTATCTCTCGGCGACGACCGGCGTCTATGAACGCCTGCAAGCGCGCGAGGTCCTACAGTACTTCGGGCGCCTCCATGGGATGGACGAGAGCACGATCTCACGTCGCACCGACGAGCTCTTCGAGGAGCTCGAGATCGAGTTCGGCGATCGACCGGTCGGCAAACTCTCCACCGGCATGCGGCAGAAGGTATCGATCGCGCGTGCGTTCCTACACAACCCACCGGTTGTCATTCTCGACGAACCGACCAACGGCCTCGACGTCGTCGTCCGCCAAGGGTTGCTGGAGATGCTACGCCGCTACGCTTCCCCGGAGCGCCTGATCATCTTGTCGACCCACGATCTGCCGGAAGCGCACGAACTGTGCGACGCGTTCGTGTTCATTGATGGCGGGCAGATCATCGGTGAGTACACGCGCGCAGACTTGGCCGAGAAATCCTTGCGTGACGAGTTCTTCGCAGCTCTGACGACCCACTCTCGAGACACCGAGGAGCGCTGAGTTGGCCCGGTTGAGCAGCAAACAGATCACGACCGTCTACCGGAAAGAGACTCTCGAGATCCTGCGCGATCGACGCACGCTGATCTTGATGCTCGTCGTGCCGGTGCTGCTGTACCCGATCTTGGCTCTGGGCTCGGTCCAGTTGATGTCGATCGTCCAGTCGCGCTTGGACCAGAAGACCCTGGTCGTCGGTATCACAATGCAGCCACCGATCTTCGACACCGCGGCCCTCGACACGATCGCCGCAGACATGAAGCTGAAGTTTCAGGACACGACCGAGGACGCAGCCACGGATCAAGTTCGCAGCGGCACGTTGGCAGCCGTCCTGATCGTTACCGGCGATACGCCGCCGGCAGCCGATGACGAATCGCAGGTCCGTGCGAAGCTGATCTACGACAGCGGCGAACTAGAGTCGAAGGAAGCCAGAGCCCGCGTCCGGGACTTCTTGACCGACCACAGCGACGAGTTGGTTGCCGCCCGGCTTGCACACTTCCAACACGCGGCAACGTTGATCGACCCGGTCGACATCGACAGCGAAGACGTAGCCACTGCAGAAGAGAAGGGTGCCTTCGCTTTTGGTGGCATCCTGTCGTTCCTGCTGATCACGATGGCACTGATGGGCGCCTTCTACCCAGCGCTGGACCTGACGGCCGGCGAGCGCGAACGCAATACACTGGAAACGCTGCTCGCGGCTCCTGTCGGCCGCCGCGAAATGGTGCTGGGCAAGTACCTGACTGTGCTGACGCTCTGCCTGGCGACCTCGGCACTGAACATCGCGTGCATGGGCTTCGCCTTCAGTCAGCTGTTCGCCGGGGTTGCGGGGCAAGGCGCTGACATCCAGTTCGAGATCACGTTCCCGATCCTGCTGCGCATCGCTGCGATTCTGTTTCCGTTGGCTGCGCTGTTTAGCGCCGTCGCGATTGGCACGTCGAGCTTCGCGCGCTCGTACAAAGAGGGACAGAACTATCTGACGCCACTCTTCATGGTTGTGATGTTCCCAGCCATGCTGGCCGTACTCCCGGGGATCAAGCTGAACCTCGCGTTCGCGGCCATCCCCGTTGCCGGTCCAGCGCTCCTCTTTCGCGAACTGCTCCTGGGCAAGGCCACGTTCCTGCACGGCGCCGTCGTGTTCGCGACGACGGTCGTCTACGCGTGGCTGCTGCTGACTTGGGTCGCGCAGCTGTTCGAGCGTGAAGAGGTCTTGTTCCGCGGTGAGGGGCAAGGGATCGCGACGATGCGACGGCCGCTAACGCCGACCTCGACGCCGTCGTCTTTGGCAGCGGCCGGACTCTTCATCACGGCCCTCGCCATCATGGGCTACGTCGTCATGAATGCGACCGTCGACGGCGGCGTCACGCAGACTGTCATCGCTCCGCAGCTGGGACTCTACTTGGCGCTACCGTTACTCGTGGCGTGGTGGTGTCGGCACGACCTGCGACGCACATTCTCGCTACGTACTCCGGGTTGGACCAGTTGGCTCGCGGTGCCGCTACTGTGGATCGGCACTCACCCGCTCGCCCACTTCTTCCAGCCAACCGAGACCGAGTCACTGAAGCACTTCAAAGAGTACATCCTCGCGCTGATCGACTCGGCGGGGCCCTACGGCGTACTCGCCCTCGTTGCTTTGTTGCCAGCGGTCTGCGAGGAGATCTTCTGTCGCGGTTACCTGTTGTCTGGGTTACGCCAAGGGATGAACCGATGGTTCGCCGTCCTTGTCACCGCAGGACTCTTCGGAATCCTGCACCTCGACCCGGGACGCGTCCTTCCCACGGCAACGCTGGGATTGTTCATGGGGATCATCGTGTTGCGTACCGGATCGATCCTACCGGCGATGCTGTTTCACTTGCTCAACAACGGCATTGGCATTGCCGCGACCGAGGAGTACCGCGAGATTCATGCCGGGACCTGGCCTGCGCAGCTCGGTGGGACGATTGCCGGTTGGGCGGAGCAGCTCGACCAACTCGGCACGTGGCAGGCACCGATCGTGGTCGTCGCGTTGCTGCTGGGGCTGGCGTTGTTGCGAAAGCCGGGCGCTGCTACCTCTACACCCGCCTCTTCTACACCCGCCTCTTCTACACCCGCCTCTTCTACACCCGCCTCTTCTACACCCGCCTCTTCTACACCCGCCTCTTCTACACCCGCCTCTTCTACACACCCAGGGTCTTGACGAACACCGCA
>JBCCHQ010000015.1:0-68188 GCA_039028735.1 Planctomycetota bacterium
CGAAGGAATTCCCAAGTGGCAATAGAAGCCGACGTGGTCCGATCCCCCGCCGAGGTTTCCGAAACGCGGCGTCGCGGCGTCGCCACGCCACTGTTCTAGGACCGATTGTCCACTGGGATGCTCGACCGCCGCCGCGGCATCGCTGATGACGCTCTTGAGAAGGGGCGCGGCACTCGCTCGAAAGTCGAGCCCCATCGCCGCCATGTCCAGATTGATGTAGGCAACCGCGTTCTCGCGCAGCTCGAACGCATTCGCTTCGCAATACTCCGTCGAGCCGATGATGCCAAACTCCTCGGCACCCCAGTTGGCAAACAAGATCGTGCGCGCAGGGCGCATGCCGGCCTCTGCAGCCTCCGCGAACGCACGCGCGCACTCGTACAACAAGATCGTGCCGGCGTGCGGATCCCCTGCACCGAAAGTCCAAGCATCGAAGTGGCACCCCAAGATCACGACTTCGTCGGGAAACTGCGATCCTTCGATCTTGCCGATCACGTTCGCGGTTTGCTTGAGCCGCCGCGGCTGGTCGACCTGCATACGGACCCGCAAGGCGTCGCCACCTACAATTCGGTAGTGATGCGGCAGCGCACCCTGCCAAGCAGCCGGCGCCGGCGTCCCCTGCATCCGCGATAGGATCTCGTTGGCGGCGCCCCATCCCAGTGGCTGTACTGGGATCTTGGGCAGCGCCAGTATCTTGGGGTCCACTCGGGGCGCACTATCGAGAGCCACAGCGAACGGCGTCAGCGGATCTCCTGGGTACGGCAGCGTCTTGATCGAGCCGCGCTGAATCGAAGTCGCATTGCACCAACCACCGACCGGGTAGGGCTGACCACGGCGGTAGCCGCTGTCGGCCGGATCGGTGTAGAGCAATAGCCCGACCGCGCCCGCAGCCTCAGCAAAGCGCGCCTTGAAACCACGAAACGACCGACCATAGCGTGCGATGACGATCTTGCCGCGTACATCGATGCCTAGCTTGGCCAGTTCGTCGAAGTCCGACTTCGTGCCGTAGTTCGCGTACACCACTTCCGCGGTAACGTCGCCGCTAGCGCTGTAAGCATTCCAGCCGATCCCGAGTTGCGGGTGCGCCGTCTGCGTATCGCCGGTAACTGGCCTCTCCTGCAGCGCCAGCTCGATCGGCTTGGCGTCTTGTTGCCCGGCCCAACGTTGCACCGTGACAGCGGCACTGACGCTCTCGGGAATGTAGACGCGCAGCTCCTGCACTTCGACCTGTAACCCCAGCTCGGCGAACGTCAGCGCCAATTTCTCGATCATGCGCTGGTCGCTGTCGGTGCCCGCCGGGTGGGGCTCGGCGCAAACGGCGTCGTGCAGGGCTCGCAAGCGATCGGCTCGCGGTGTCTGCGACAGCCTCGCTTCATAAGCCTGCTGCGACGCGCGAGCGGCGGGCTGCCACCACCGCCACGCCGCAGCGGCACCCTCTACGGCCGCGCCGGCTCCGGCTGCCGCCTGGGCGGGGTCGGCCGGGGACTGATCATTGGCAAACGAAAGCGACGAACACGCCAACACGAGGAGCAGAGTCATCCGTCGGGGCATTGTTTCTCTCCAGCTCACAGCTTGTCAGCAACTGATCACTTGTGCGATCGACCACGTAACGTCAGGCGCCGCGGCCGAGTTCCAATCCTGCGCCTCGCATTGCAACAGTGCAGCCGTCCCTGGCGCAAACGGGACACTCTCGCCCGTCAGTGATGCGACCACATCCGAGCATCCGGGATTGTGGGCCACGAGCAACAAGACACCGTCGGTCGAAGCCGACGCGATCACGCTGCGCAGCGTCGACACTTCCGCGAGATACAGTTGGTCGAGAAACTCGGCCTCCGTCGCGCTCCACTCGGACGCCATTGCCGCCACGGTGTCACGCGTCCGCCGTGCGCTGCTACTGTAGATCTGCGCCGGACTCCAGCCAGCGGCGGCGATCGCCGCGCCGACGCCGGCGGCGCCTTCAACCCCTCCCCGCGTCAATGGCCGGTCGAGGTCCTGTGCGCTCCAACCGGCCGTGGCGTGGCGCATGATAATCAAGCGTCGCTGGCTCATTTCCCGTTCCCCCCGTGTCAGACATGGCCGCAAGAGACGACAGATTGTGCGGAGGAAGCGCTGCGAAATCGAGGGGCTGTTGTTGCGTTTCGGCAATCCGCCGCAGTCGCGATTTCGTCTTGGCGCTCGTCAACAAGTCGCGGTACCTTTGAGACTTCGATTGGGCTTCCTCCCGACAAAGAAGGACCTCCCTGACGAGGGGATTTTTGGCGGGAGTCGTCAAGAGTGTTTCTCTGGATGAGAAGCCTCGGGAGAACCGAGGCTAGAGAAACCGGCGCGATCGCTTGGGCGAGGGATCGGGAGCGCGGGGGCAGGTAGTCGTTCTGCGATGGGACCCACGACGGGCTGTCGCGACCGTATGTTTGGGACCAAAGTCGAGTCCTAGCTCTATAGAGCCTGCTTCGAGGGGAAAGGCTGTTTGATGAGAAACGCAGGGAAGTACGGGATCTTGATCGGCGCCCTGGTGCTGAGCCTGTTCGCGACGAGCGCGAATGCCCAGTACACGCTGTCGGTCGGGAACGAAGAAGCACGTCCGGAGGAATCCTTCGCGGTGCCGGTGAATGGCTATTGGGTGCAGCCGATCCTTGGCTACTCGCTGTCAATCGCAACGCCACAGGTCGTTCCGGCGACTGGCCTCACGGTGACGATCGCAAGCACTCAAGTCGGCGCGATGAATCCCGAGTTCTTCGTCTCGACGGTGAACCCCGGTGAGATCGTCGTGGCGCTCCTTTTCGAGTTTACTCCTCCCTTCGACGGCGTCACGTTGGGCACGTTCGGTGGCCCTACGCCGATCGCTCACATCGAAGGAACGGTCCCCGTCAACACGCCGGTGCAGACGATCGGCTTCGTCCCCACAGACGGCCTGGGTGTGCCACCAACCCTGAATCTGTTCTCGGTCGAGAACGGTACGAACGCGCCGATCGACGTCGCTCCTTCGACGATGACCGCTGGCTCGCTGACGATCTTGGAGCCGATCCCGGTGCCCGTGTTCATTCGCGGCGACGCGCACCAAAACGGCGCCATCGATCTGGGCGACCCGATCTTCATTCTGACGTTCCTGTTTGGTGTCTTCGGCGGTCAAACACCGCCCTGCCTCGACGCAGCCGACGCCAACGACGATGGATTCCTGAACATCGGTGACCCGGTTTATCTGCTCGAATTCCTCTTCGGTGGCGGCAGCCAGCCACCGGAGCCGTTCGACGTCCCCGGCGATGATACGACCCCGGACTTTCACAACCTCAGCTGCCTCAGCTGGTAGGCGCTGAAGGTCGTGGCCAACGGGTCCAAGACCCGAGAGGCGCAGCGAGACGAGCACGAGCGAAGCAAAGAATAAACGCTGTAAACGAGGAAAAGAGGACGGGCGCTGGTAGCCAGGCTACCAGCGCCGTTTTCTTTGGCCGAGTTGCTGTGGGGAGTTGCTGTCTCGCAAGCCTGCCCGTGGCGAATCAGAAGTCGATTCGGACGCGCAGCGAGGCTACTGTCGCGTTGTCGACCCCAGCTCCCCCAGGATGGCGAATGAACTGCAGGTCTGGTTGCACCGCCAACCACGGCAACAGCTGCACCGTGTGGTAGAGCTCGATAGCCGTCTCCGCATTCTCGGTGAAACCGGCCATCGGGTCGCCACTCAACTCGACAGTATGCGCGATCAGGCCTGTACTGTTTGCAACGTCCCCGTACGCGGAAGAAAACACGAGGCCCCCACCGAAGTGACGCTCGAACTCGGTGACGTGGTCATCGTCAGTTTCTGCATACACCGCAAACAACGACAACAGCTGGGGAAGATCCACCGACGAGTCCTCGTACAGCGTTTGCTCGAAGCCCGCGTACCAACCGCCGACTCCGCGCTCCATCCCGCCCGAAAAATCGGTGAACCGACCGTTGTGGTGCCACCCACCGACAAACCCGCGACCACTTGCCCAAGCCTGCGATAGTTCGCCGATCAAGAAGTAGTCAGTCGACCCCTCGAAAAACGTACTGATCCCGTTGTTGCCCGTCGTGACACCATCGACAGACGCTCCGTCGTACAGGCCAATCCCCAGCTGTTGCCCCTCCCACAGCTTGGCAAACAAGTTCACGCTCATCGCCGGATCAGGATACGTCGGGAACGTGAAGATCGTCGGCGAAAACCCGCTCGATGAATGAATCGACTCGGCCCCTGCTTCAACAAAGGAGAACTCCGTATTCGCGTCCACCTTTCCGACTTTCAGGCGCAGCAGATCCGCGATCGGTAGCTCGTACCAGAACTCGGCGAGCTGATGCCGATTCGGTGCGTCGATGTTACTGAACGCTTGTAAGTCACCAACGACCGTCGACGCATCCGGGCCCACTTGCGATTGAAAGTTTACTGACGCCTGTCCCGCTCCGAAGCCGAGCAGCTTCTCGACGTCGATGTTCGCGCGCAGATCCAACAGGCTTCGAGTGCGAGAATCGTGTTCGATCCCGCCAGAGATCGACTTCGAGACATCGATTGTGTAGCTCCCCTCGACGGTGACTCCGCTGTCATCAAGGACGCGGCGACCCGCCTCGAGGGTCTCGAAGAGAGTATCTTGATACCACCACGATCCGAACTCGCGTGCTTCGCCACCTGCGGTTGCATCTTGGGCCACGACATCCCCAGTGAGAGTCAAGGAGAACCAGGCCCCCACCGCGAAGCTGATCAAGGTAATCACGCGACTGCGCGCACACTCTCTGCTCATCGAGTTCCTTTACAAGATTCGTTGGGTTGCGACCGCCCTGCTGAGTGGAGTAACGTATTTGGACCTGCCGTTCAAGTTTGTGATCCGAACACGAGAGGCGCAGTCGCGGATGAGCATCGTCACCGTCGTCACTTCCTGCGATGAGGTGGCGCAACTCGTTGGCTGGGGAGAGATCCTTGCGCGTTCGTTCGAGCAGCCGCTCGTCGTCGTGCCATTCGAGAACGACAAAATCGCAACTGAAGCTGGCGACACGAGTACCGCCACCAGACCGGGCACGACAACCGTGCGCGAGACGGCCATCGCGGCGTGCAATGCACTTGTGGACGGCGTACGTCACGAAGTCGTTCCGCCACAGGAGAACCAGACTCGCACGCAGGCCGTCCTGGCCGTGACTCGGGCCCGCAAGGCGAGCCACCTGATCGTCGGCAAGCAGCCGATCCCACGCAAGCAGCGGCACCCATTGCACCTGCCGCGGGCTCTGTTTGAGCAAGCGCCGTGCACAGTCGTATTGATCAGGGTTCAAAGTGGCGACGTAACAAAGCCCAAGAAGGTGCTGGTCGCCGTCGCGAGCGGCCCGCACAGTGCCAGTGCGCTGCGCGTCGGCGCCCACGCCGTGGACCCGGCGACCGGCAGCGAGCTCACGGCCCTTCGGGTACAACCGCTCGCCGGTGAAGAGTCGACGGCAGTCGGTGAACATCTCGTCGACCGCGTGATCATGTCCGCCGACCTGAAGGACAACGTTCGCGTGCGCAAGAAGGTGATCTTGTCGGACCAAGTGTGGCCGGCAATCTCCGGCGAGGCACAGCAAGGTTACGATCTTGTACTCGTCGGTGCGTCGCACGTAGGGGTACTACGACGCGCCCTCTTTGGGACCGTCCCGGACCGCCTGCTCTCGACCGACAACAAGCCTGGCGCCACAGTCGCGATCGTGCGCCGCCAATGGCCCCTCCTGGCCCGCCTACGAGCGCGCATCGAGGTCTGGCTCGACCTCGCGATCCCGCAGCTGACACGCACGGAACGCGTCGATGTTTTTGAGAAACTACAAACGGGTTCGCGCTGGAACTTCGACTTCTTCTTGTTGATCTCTCTCAGTACCGCTATCGCCAGCCTAGGGCTGCTGCAAGACAGTGCCGCTGTCGTGATCGGGGCGATGCTCGTCGCCCCTCTCATGACGCCACTGCTCGGCGCCGGCCTGTCGCTCGTGCAAGGCAACTTGCCGTTGATCCGTCGCACGTCGTTCTCGATCGGCCTCGGCTTTTTCACAGCCGTCGCCATCGGCAGCATTGCGGGCTTGAGCGTTGGTGTGCCCAGCTTGACGCCGCAGCTGCTGGCCCGCGGCGCGCCGAACCTGCTCGACCTCGTCATCGCGTTTCTGTCCGGGATTGCGGCAGCCCACTGCAGCAGCCGACAGGGACTCTCGGCAGCCCTCCCAGGAGTCGCGATCGCTGCCGCGCTCGTGCCACCGATAGCAACGGTTGGCATCTGTTTGGCCGCTGGTGAGACCAGCACGGCGCGCGGAGCGGCACTACTGTTTGGCACCAACGTGGTTGCCATCGTGCTCGGCGCCGCTGTCAGCTTCTACGGTGGGGGCATCCGCCCACCGAAAGCCGAGAACGGACGCCGCTGGGTACGGCAAGTGATGCTGGGGCTGTTGTTGATCCTCGCTGTTCTCACGGTCCCACTCGGTTCGTTCTTGGTCGCGAACCTCGCGGGATCCCCCCCTCTCGAGAGGACGGATCAGCGAGCCTTGGCGGCGGCCATCGACAGCTGGCCAGGCTGCCGACTGGAACGGGCACGCTTCTACGACGATGACTCCGGACAGGGAGTCCTGCTGGAGATCAACGCACCTGCGCCGTTGACGAAGCAGGAGATGAACTTCATCGTTCGTTTGGTCCATCGTGAGGTGAGCCCCAATCTAGGCGTGCGCATCCAGACGCAATTGGTACATGAAGCGACCCCAAGAGGTGCCAAGCCATGATTCACTTCTTGCGCCCATGCGTGCTGGCTACGTTGCTCGTCGTGTGCACCCCGATCGCGGCCGCGGAAATCGAAGTTCGGACATTCTGGAACTTCGACAACCGTCTCGTCCCACAAGCATTCAACCGACTCCTCGTCACGGTGCACAATCCATCGACCATCGAGTTCCACGATCATCTCGTCCTGGTTTCCGGCCTCCAGCAGTGGGTGCACGAAGTCTACGTATCTCCGGGTGCTACCCAGCACGTGGCGTTCTACGTCTATTCCGAGCACGAGTCGTGGGGCAATTGGATGCTGTCCGCAGCCCGTACAACGGGCCAACAGTGGAATGCAGACGGTCGCACCGGCACGCCAGAAGATAGCGTTTCGTTGATCGCTGGTGCCGGTTCGCCACTACCTGGCGGCGGCTATCCTAGCGCCCTCTTCCCCGATGACATCACCGGCGTGCCAACCTCGTTGACCACCGTCTTCATCGATCACTCACCTAGCTGGAGCCGCACGCAAGCCCGCGCTTTCGTTGACTGGATCCACCGCGGCGGCACCGTGATCGTGCAACCCGATCAGTGGGGTGAAATGCCAGTGTTCAGCAACGCCCTCGAGCTGCTCAACGCGCCACCTCCGCTCTTCTTGGGGGGCGGCCGTGTACTGCGGGCACAACCAGCAGCGCTACCAACCCAGCTACGGGCGCCGCAACACGCATTCCCTGTCGCAGCACTGACTCCGCGGCGGTGGACGGGCGAACACCAAGCGAAGCTCCGCCCCGATCATCCCTGGCCGCTGATCACGCTCGTGTGTTTCGTGTATTCCGTCTGCCTGATCATCGGGAATTTCATACTCGCTCGCCGTTGTCGCGGCCTAACGCTGACGATCATCGGGCTGTTGGTCACGGTCGGGCTGGCGACGCTAGCGATCTATGGTCTGGGCCGAATGAGCTACGACGCACAGAGCGCGCTCCATGAATTCGTCTACAAGCGCCCGGTGTCGGAAGGTCGCTGCGAGATCACAAGAGTTGCAACGCTCTTCTCTGCCACCGGAGGCCGCTACGAACCTTACGCTTCACAGCAGCCACAGCTACAAAGTGAGTTGTCCAACTGGCGCCGGATCGACAGTGCAATCGCCACCACTAGTGGCACGGAGATCACGTTGCCTCTGTTCTCGTCAAGAGACTTCGTGCACCGAAGCACAGATCAGATGCCGTCGCTGTTGCTCCGGGTCGGGGGTTTGCCCACCCCTGACCAACTGGATGCCGTCGGCGACAACCTGCAGTCCTCGTTCGCGGCGCTCGATGAGATTCGCGTCGAACTGGATGGCGAGCGTCCGCAGGGACTTGTCGCCTGGTTACAGCTAGGACAGTTCGTACACGGCCTGAAGTGGAAAGATGGCGTGGGTCGGGCAGCGCTGGGCAGCACGTTTCATCCTGCGCGCGACGTCATCATGGCCCGCGCTGGAGGCGAGAGCCACTGGTCGTCGGCACCCAACATTACGCTGACGTCCGAACCAGGCCCGAAGTGCGCCAACACCAGTATCGAACTGTTCTTCTCGTTCGAAAACAGCACGGAACGCGCGATGAGTGGTCGCAAGGTCCAGGTGTTTTCGACCCACCTTCATCATCACACGTTGATGCAACGCTAGGGTGTCCGCATGACCGAATCATCGCCGGCAGTTGAGATAGAGGGCGTCAGCCATTGGTTCGGTCAGCGCAAAGCGCTCGACGACGTCGCGCTGCAGGTCGAGCGCGGGTCGATCCACGGCTTCGTCGGGGCCAATGGCGCAGGTAAGACCACGACTCTGAAGATGGTTGCGACGCTGCTGAAACCTGCCCGCGGCCGCGTCCGCATCTTTGGCAAGACGTTGCGGGGACACGACCGGTGGGCACAGCAAGACACGGGCTACATGCCCGACGACTGCGGATTGTACGAAAGCCTACGGGTCATCGAGTATCTGGACTTCTTCGCCGCCGCCTACGGCATCGGCAGGCGCCAACGAACAGAGCTCATCAAGGGCGTGCTCGAGCTGACAGACATGACTGGGCGCAGCGATGACCTGATCAAAGGGCTCAGCAGAGGGATGCGGCAGCGCGTCGCGCTAGCGCGCGTCTTGATCCATGATCCGCAGCTGTTGCTGCTCGATGAACCCGCGTCTGGGTTGGATCCTCGCGCACGTATCGAACTGATGGAGATCCTACGCGAACTGCGCCGCATGGGAAAAACGATCTTTATCAGCTCGCACATCCTGGCCGAACTCGCGGAGCTCTGCGATGCAGTGACCCTGATCGACCGGGGCAAGGTGCGCTACTCGGGTACCATGGATGCCTTGCTCGCGCGGGAGCAGGAAACAAGAGCGTATCTGGTACGCTTCGCCGATGCCGACGACTCGCTGGATGCAGCTCTCGAACAAACGCATGGGGTGGACAGCTTCGAATCGGTGGGTGGCGGGGAGTATCGCCTGCAAGTGCCGTGCGACGGCCCGTTGCCGCAGGAGCTCTTGCGTTCCCTCGTCGCGATTCGAGCGGATGTGTCAGGCTTCGCCGTCGATCGCAGGGGTCTCGACCAGGCGTTCTTGGACCTGACGGAGCCGGGGATCGAGGCATGAAGTCCGCCTTCATTCTGTTCCAGCGGGAGCTCTTGCAGCATCTGCGTAGCGGTGCTCCCTACGTGTGGCGCCTGATTGTCTTGATCGCTCTGTTCATCGCAGTCGGGGAAACGAGTCGCGGTCAGATCGGCGATGGACTGTTCTTGTTCATAGCGATTTTCGCAATCAACTACGTGCTGATCGCGCTGGCAGGGCTAGTCCTCTTCGCGACGACGATCACCGAGGAACGCGAGAACAAGACGCTGGAGCTGCTGTTTCTCAGTGAGTTGAACTCGTTCGGGATCATCCTCGGCAAGCTAGCGAGTCGCGGCACAGGCGCGATGATCTTGCTGCTCATCCAACTGCCCATCGCACTCCTCGCTGTTACTCTAGGGGGTGTCTCCACGTCGATCGTGGCTTCGACCTACGGACTGCTGGGGCTCTACCTGTTCTTCGTCGCCAATGCGGGCATTGCAATGTCGGCTCTTTGTAAGCGGTCGCGAACAGCGGGACTACTGACAGGGGTGATACTCTTCCTGCACTCGTTTGCCGGAGAGATTGCCGGACAACTGAGCCGGGCACTCACGCCGGGTGGGCTCTTGCATGCCGCCGTGGAATCGATCGCTTGGTATGCCGGTCGCATCACCCCGTGGTCTGGTCGCAGCATGGGCAGCGACACCATCTCGCAGCCACAGTTGCTGTTTCACCTGATCGCCGGGGGCATCTTCTTTCTGTTGGCGTGCGTGTTCCTGGCCCGCCGGGCCAGAACGTCCGGCGCGCCCAAGAAATCAGGCGCCAAGAAAGGGCGCCCGCGACGACATCCATGGAGGCTACCGTTTCTGTGGAAGGACTTCGTGTTGGTTGCCGGTGGCCGGCGGACGTTTGTCCTCAAGTTGTGCCTATATGCGGCCCTCGTGTGTATCTTCGCCACGTTCCTGGCCGCAACGTCGCCGTGGTTCTCAGCGCGCAACTTGGGCCAGACACTGATCCCCGTGTTGATGCTCTGCTTGGTTCTCGAGGTTTCGTTCTTCCTCAGCACTTCGCTGCACTCCGAGATCCGTGGAAACACGCTGCCGTCCTTGGCAACGATTCCAACGAACTTTCACCGCATGGCTCTCGAGAAGGTGTTTGGAGCCCTACTTGGCGCGATACCCGTTACCCTCACGTGGGGGCTGGCGGTGTTGTTGTCGATGGAACCGTGGGACCTCGACTTCATCCTTCGCGAGTTCTGGATCTTCTTCTTCATGTTCTCGGTCGGCACGTTCTATGCGCACATCACGGTGCTGTTATCGCTGTGGATCGGTCGAGCGAGCCCCGTTGCTGCCTTTGGGACCACAGTCATGATGATGTTCATCATGGCAAGCAGCGCACGAGGCGAAGAAGCTTTCGTCGTCGCGGCGTTCGTTCTGTTAATGCTCTGCGTACCTTTGCACATCGGTACGCTGAACGGACTGCGGGCGAAGGCGGCGCGTTAGACCGCTGTCTCCGGAAGCAGTCCCAAGTGCGCGGCACGTTCACGCAACCTCTGAAACCAGCGCCAGCCCAGAGACGACGAGCTGCCACTGCAGGCGCATTTGGTCGCGGACCGGCATCGCTTGCAACCCGGCTTCGCCAGCTGCTCGTCGCACTCGCACGGGGTCGGTACCCGTAAGCAATTGCTGACGCCAACTGTCGAAACGCGCCTTCCAACTGTCGGCCACGACATCGGGCGGCCCCAAGTCGACACCGACGCCAGGAGTGACGAAGAGCGGCATTTCCGAGACCATCGTCAACGGGTCGCCACCTAGTGTGCGCACCGCTTCCATCGAACTCGGGCGAAACAGCGCAGCCGTTGCTGGATCACCCAGCGCCAGAAAGTGCTGCGCCATGGCTCGCGAGTCTGGGCGTGTGCAGAACCCCCGCGAGATGCGTTGGAAGCCCTTCTCGCCATGACGCTCGACATCGTGGAGTTGATAACCCTGTTCGGCCACGCTTGCCGACAGCTGCTGCTGTAGCGGCAACGAACGCTCTGCCCAGCCTTCCTCGAGCAAGAACCATGGCCCAGCTCCTCGCATCATGCCATGAAGAGTCGCATGCAGCTGCACCGGGGTGGGGTCGGAACACCACCACTGGTAGACACCCAGATTCTCCGGGCGAGCTGCCACGTCGTCTCGATGACGCGGGAAGCCGAACTCGATGTCGTCCCCGGGCAGTTCTCGAATCACATGACTGAGGTAGTCAGCAATATCGTACGACGCGGCCGTTGGTCGCTGCCACGCAGCGTTCCGTCGCGCACCATCGGGATTGATGTCAGGGACGATCCACCAATCGTAGTTGTGCAGCAGTGGGTCATCCGACGGCAGGGTCGCGAGGTACGACACCAGCGCCCGCAACAGTCGCGGACCGACGGGCTCGTCAGCGTGACACCCAGCCAAGAGGCTGACGCGGCGTGGACCGTTGCCGAATCGGTAGCCGTCGATCGCAGTGCCGTCTCGCGACCTGGCGATTTGGACAGCAACTGCCTCAGGTTTGGCGGCCGCGCCATCGAACACGATCAAGTCGTCGAAGCGCTCGGCGTTCACAGCTTCACGCGGCGCTGTGACTCGGTCTCCGGGGCTGTGTCTTCTGTCTGTCTCCCCTCGCTGGGTGCCCCATCGGCGACCGAAGATGCAGCTGGGGCTTCGAGGACGCCGGAAGCCAAGAAGCGTAGGGTTGCCGCACGCGCTCGCGGGTCGTCGAGGATCTTGCGGTGGCGTGCATTGACGCGCAGGAACGCGCCGCCTGGAAGGCGCGTCGTCGCAACGCGCAACAGCCCGTCATTGTCTCCAGAGAGCAGCGGGTTCTTGCCAATCGTCGACCCGGTGCCACCCGCGATCACGGCGAACTCACAGGACGGGACGGGTAACCCCGCTGTCTCTGCGGTCGTCGCCGCCGCAGCCGCGCCCAGCAGTGGTTCGAACCACCCCTGCGGCGCCAGTACGTCGGCAATCGCGCTGCCGTTGCTCGGCGGAGCCAGCATCACGACGCGCTGTACCTGCATGCGTTCCCGCCAAGCGTCGCCCTGACGCGCCAAAAGCGTTCTCACGACAAGGCCGCCAAGAGAGTGGACGACGAATGACACCTGCTTCGCGCCACCGAGGCGATCGAGCACTTGCGCGACTTGTGCTGCATGCTCGGCGAGTGGCGCGCGCGTACTCGGATAGTTGACCGCTACGGTGGCATAGCCCGCGCCCTCGAGATCGGACTCGAGCTTGCTCATGCAGTCCTTGGAACGCACAAGACCATGCAGCAACACGACGACGTGCTCGCTGCGGTGCCGCAGCTGTCGGTGCAAGCGCTGTTCCTCGAACGTCACGCGACACGACTCATAACTGCCCCACGCGTGGCGCACATCGCGATCATCGAGCAGCCGATAGTGTCCCGTGAGCACGCCCCGCTGAATGCGCCAGCCGGCAAAGACGAACTCATCGGCCCAGAACTGCTTGCCGCCGAACGTCGGGACCCGCAAGTTCGCAAAGCCGGTACCGTGGATCCGACGCAGCTCATCGAGGCGCCGCTGTTCACACTCCGTGCGCGTGCCGACCAAGACCACTCGGTGCGGCGGTGAATCGCTGGGGGCTAGCAGTCGGTACCGAGGTTGCGCGACCGTTGCCGGCACTGCCGCCCCGTTCCCTGCCGCCCCGTTCCCTGCCGCCTCATTCACTGCCGCCGGAGTCTCGAGCAACTCGATCTTCCACCCCAGCACGTCTGCCGCAGCCAGCGGCAACGGCAGACACAAAATGCCGTTCAGGACGCACGCTGCGTACAGGGGCGCCGCGACACGGCGTGGGCTCGAAGCCGACGAATCGCCATAACAGTTGTCCATGAAGTCACTTCCGATCTACAGCCCTCATCGTAGATACTCGCCGACGCGATGCAAACGGAAGGTAGAGCAAACAGGAAGCCACTCTCTGGACCGGCTCGCTCGAGGCACTACGACGAGCCGTGGAGCTCCTGCGCGACGATCTCGTCATACTTGCCAAGCCCGAACACGACGCACCAGAACGACCAACCACGCCCTCGGAACTTCGGCGGCTCACTGGCCAACGCGCGCCGCAGCCGGGGTCGGGGCGCAGCCAGCTGCGGATGGCAATCTCGAGCGGTGTAACGCAAGACACCCAGAATGTTGAAGCTCGCGTTCGGCAGGAGATCGAGTTCGGTGCTCAGCCCCAACCCAAGACTCAACCGGCCGGTGCGCTCGAACTTCTCGACGCCGACGACGACAGTATGCGCAGACTCTGCTGAGGTCGATCCGGGTGCGCTCCGAAACACTCTCACCTGTAGTGAGTCACCCGGTTGCGCGCTCTCGACAGCATCGTGCAGCTCTGACGCACACTCAGTCGCGTGACGATCCACGCCGAGGATGACATCGCCAGCCTGAATGCCGGCGAGCGCAATCGGAGTTTCGGCATAGACGTCCGTGACCAGTACGCCCCAGCGCCAATCATCCCCGTCGGCCGCAGCAGGAACGGCGACTGACTTCTCATCGAACTCGCCACCGACCCAGGCTCGCTCGTAGACCGGACGCGGGCCCGACGAGCAGCCGCTGGCAATCAGCAGAAACAATGCGCAGCCCAACAAGTTCACTCTCTGCAACATGAAACGCCTTCCTCTCGAGATTGTTGGCGCCGCATCGGTGCCGGCACCAAACTCACTACACGCGTAGTTATTAAGAACAAACGAATCGAAGGGCGTGAGACCCACCTTCCAGGACGTCGGGCCTAATGAGAAACGAGCGCGTTGACGACCCAACGACTGACTGGGTTCGTCGTCATGCCGGCAGACACGAGGATCGTCGAGTGCTGCGCTTCGCCCCCTGCTGCCGGGTGATAGGCAAGGCACACTGGGTTTCGCGCCACCGTCGGTTGCCACGGCAACACGACGACCAACGTCGCGATCTGCAGCGCCAATGCCAGACGCTGCCAACGTCCACCGCGCCAAGCAAGCGCGCGCAACCGATCCACGGTTTGATGGGGTCGTGGCAACAGAAACGTCGAGTACGCGGCGCAGTTCGCCGGAACGGCGCCCGGCCGCAACACTCGCGCAGAAACCTTCACCAAGCCAGAAGCCAACGAACGGCGGGCGCCCAGCACGGCGCACGCTTCGAGATCACGACTCTTCTCGAGCTCTTGCCGGTAGCGGCGCACGAGCAGCTGCAGTGGCAAGTTGAAGAACAGCAGCGTACGGACTACCTCGAGCGCAAGACTACGCCAGGTATCGTAATGACGTAGATGCATCAACTCGTGCACAACGACCGCCGCCCATTCGTCGTCGTCGAGTGTCTCGCTGAACTCTTGCGGGACGACCAGCAACGGTTCGCGCAAACCCACGACGAACGGCGTCATCGGCAGGCCACTCAGTACGACAAGCTTCGGGACCGGTATCTGCAGACGATCTGCAACGCGGACCAACGCTTCGTACCGCGCGGGCTCCACAGCTGGCTGCAGCTCAGCAAGCGTGCGTAACAGCCGCACGCCGCGAGCACTGCTACGCAAACGCCGCAGCAACAGGAACCCCGCCACGCCAGCCCAAATCGCCAAGACCCACAGATTCACAGCGGCGAGATCGCCGTACCACGGCGCATTGCCGTCATGGAGCAGCTGCACCGCAAACACGCTGATCGGCGAGACCAGAAACAGGGCCGACACGCAGTGGGCGATCGAAAGCCCGACCAGAAGGCGACGCAGACGTGGTGAACGCACTCGGAGCAGCCAGAAGAAGAACGCAAGCACGCACAAGTCACCGGCACCGGCTACAAAGGAGTTGACGAGGCGCAGACTGAAGAACTCTTCCATCACTCCACCTCTCCCAGGAGCTTCTGCAGACGAGCGAGCTGCTTTGGCGTCACCTTGTCCTTGCCGAGGAAAGCCGCGATCGCGTCACCGGTCGATCCTTGAAAGAACTGCTCTCGCAGTAAGTCGACGTACTGCTGCCCCAAAGCCTCGCGGCTGATCCGCGCGCGGTAGCCTTTGCTACGACCATCTCGTGAGTACTGCTCCAGGAAGCCTTTGTCGGCGAGCCGCTTCATGACCGTCATCACGGTGTTGTGATGCAGCTTCCGCGGGGATTGGACGCGCGCCACCACATCGGCAACAGCCACGTCCTCGCACTCCCAAACCACCTTCATGACCTCTAGCTCGAGAGGCCCTAGTAGCGACATTTTCTTCATGCGCGACAACCTACTACCCTCGTAGTGAGACTGCAATCGCCATATGGTGTAGAATGGTGGGGACTTCCAAACGGTAACACCCAAGTAGAGAGAATGGCGTGAGTTCCGAAGATCGCACTCCCCCTCCGAAAGTCCCCGAGACGCTGCACATGAACGGGGACGACGGTGCGGCGCCGCACGAGGTGCCGGCGCAACTACGCCACTACCGGCTGGATCGCGAGATCGGTCGCGGCGGCATGGGGGTCGTCTACCTCGCGGAGGATACCCGCCTCAAACGCTCGGTGGCCGTGAAGGTGCTCGGCGACGACATCGCGGGTGACGCAGAAGCCCTGCGACGCTTCGAGCGTGAAGCACAGCTGTTGGCGGCGCTCAACCACCCGAACATTGCGACGATCCATGCCCTCGACGAAGTCGACGGGCTGCGCTTCCTGACGCTCGAGTACTTGCCCGGTGCGACGCTGTCCGAAGAGCTCCGCACGGGACCGATACCCGTCGCACGTTCGATTCAGATCTGTCGTCAAATCGCCAGCGCTCTGCAAGCCGCCCACGAAAGCGGCGTCGTGCACCGCGACCTGAAGCCATCGAACATCAAGATCGTCGACGACATCGGCGTGAAGGTCTTGGACTTCGGAATCGCCAAAGTACTGACGGAGCCCGCCGCAGCCGACATCACTGTCGTCGGCGCCATCGTCGGTACTCCTGGCTACATGAGCCCAGAACAGCTCCGCGGTCAGAGCGTCGATGGACGATGTGACGTCTGGGCGTTCGGGTGCTTGATGTACGAGTGCCTGACCGGTGAGCCAGCGTATCCAGCCAAGTCGCTGGCCGAGTACATCGTCGCAGCCCTCGATGCAGAACCCGCGTGGGAGCGCCTCCCCGATGACACCCCGACCGGCATCTGCGAGGTCCTCCGAGCTTGCCTAGCCAAGAAGAGCGACGACCGCCCCGCGACGATCTCCGTCGTGCGGCGAGTTCTCGACGAAGAGATCGCTCGCGGCGCTCTGCCGACTGCCTATCGCGAGAAAGGCCACGTCGACGCTGCGGCCGCTGCGCCGCGACACAACCTGCCGCGGCAACTGACCAGTTTCGTCGGCCGCGAACGCCAGCTCGCAGACATCAACGAAGCACGCGACAAAGGACCTCTGCTGACGCTGACCGGCATCGGTGGTTCCGGCAAGACGCGGCTGCTGATCGAGATCGGCAAAGGCGCTGTCGAAGACTATCCAGACGGAATCTGGATGGTCGAACTCGCGCCCGTCGCCGAAGAGGAACGCGTCATCGAGACCGTCGCCAAAGTCCTTGGCGTGCAGGAGGACCCAGGGCGGCCGCTGCTCGATCTGGTCGTCGACCAATGGAAGGAGCGAGCCGCGCTGCTCTTGCTCGACAACTGCGAGCACCTTCTAGGGGCCTGCTCGACCCTCGCCGAACACCTACTGCGCAACTGCCCCGACCTGAAGATCATCGCCAGCAGTCGTGAAGGGCTCGGGATCAGCGGTGAGACGATCTACCAGGTCTCCTCGATGGCTTTGCCGCCGGCAACGCCGATCGCACTCGCCGAATGCGCGGCGATCGAGTCCGTACAGCTGTTCGTCGAACGGGCCAGCGCCGCTCAACCCGGCTTTGAGCTTACCGAAGAACTGATCCCCAGCGTGCAGAAGGTCTGCCGCCGCCTCGATGGAATTCCGCTGGCTCTCGAGCTCGCCGCCGCCCGCGTACGCATGCTGCCCGTAGCAGAGATCGCTACCCGTCTCGATGATCGCTTCCGATTGTTGACCGGAGGGTCCAAGACCGCGCTCCCCAGACAACAGACGCTGCGCGCCACAATCGACTGGAGCTACGAACACCTATCGGCTGAAGAGCAATCGCTGTTGCAGCGCCTGTCGGTATTTGTGGGCGGCTGGACTCTGGAAGCTGCCGAAGGCGTCTGCGCAGGAGATGGACTCGACGAATGGCAGGTGCTCGACCTGTTGTCGCATCTCGCCGACAAGTCGCTGGTGGAAGTCGACATCGAAAGCGGTCACAAGGCGGGTGTCGCGCGCCATCGGCTGCTCTCTACAGTGCGCCAGTACGCGGGAGACCGACTGCTGGAAAACGCCCAAGAGCGCGCGGTGCGACGCCGGCACCGAGAGTACTTCCTCGCATTCGTGGAGCGTGCAGAACCGCATCTCACGACGCCAGATCAGTCCACGTGGCTGGCTCGCCTCGAAGCCGAGCACGATAACCTGCGGGCGGCGCTCGAGAACTGCCTCGTCGACCAAGACGCGATCGAGGAAGGGTTGCGCCTTGCCGGTTCGCTGTGGCGCTTCTGGCTCGTGCGCGGGCCATGGCAGGAAGGACGGTCGTTTCTCGCCGAGCTCTTGTCCGCTGCGGATCCTGACAGCGCGACTCCCGGGCGCACCAGAGCGCTGAACGCATCAGGCGTCCTGGCCAACGTCCAGTTGGAGCACGAACGAGCCCGCGACTTCTGCCAAGAGAGCCTCGCGGCGGCTCGCCAGCTCGACGACCGTCGCAGCATCTCACGCGCGCTGTTGAACCTCGGCAACATCGCCCGCTGCATGCATGACTTCGACGGCGCCCGCCAACACCTGGAAGCCAGCCTAGAGCAGCTCGAAGCCCTCGGCGACACCTACGGCGTGGCCGTCACCGAATACAATCTTGCGTACCTCGCGCTCGACCAGAAAGATCTCGATCGCGCCCGGGAACTATTCGAGCAGGGCCTCGTGCACTTTCGCGAACTCGGTGACCTGTTTGGTATGGCGTGGTCGTTGTCGTTGCTGGGAGTGATGGCACAAGACCGAGACGACTTGCTGACGGCTCGCGATCTGCACACGGAAAGCCTCGTATTGAAACGGCAACTCGGCGAACCGTTCGGTATCGCCGCTTCGCTCCTTCACCTCGGCCAGATCGAAGTCGAGTTCGGCAACGTCGCAGCCGCCCGCGAACATCTCATCGCGAGCCTGGAGACGCTCAGGGACGGACGCCAGCGCAAGGCCTTGGCTGAGTGCCTGATCTCGTTTGGGCAGCTGGCGATTGCCGAAGAACGCGCTCCCCGGGGAGTGCTGATCTTCGCTGGCGCCAAGACCTACATCGGCGATTCGGTCGACGTTTCGGCGCGCTGCCGAGCGGCGCTCGACGCCGGTCTCACAGACAGTCGTCAGGCCGTCGGCAAGGCTCGACACAAGACCCTGATAGAACAAGGCGCCGCGATGAAGCTCGAGGAATTGGTGCGGTTCGCACTCGACGATTCGAACCCCTAGATGACCTGCCCATAACGCCGATCGCGGCGTCGAAACGTCGTGATGGCTTCCTCGAGATGCGGCGGTCCAAACGCTGGCCAGTGGCACGGAGTGAAGTAGAGCTCGGCATAGGCGGACTCCCACAGCAGGAAGTCGCTGAGGCGCTGCTCGCCACCCGTCCGGATGATCAAGTCCACCGGCGGTGCCGCAGTCCGGGCGTGGTCGACCTCGCGAATCAGCGCGACGAAGTCGTCGTGAGAAGTGGTGTCCGCCGGCAGCGCTCGCGCTGCCCGAAAGATCGCATCACGCGACGAGTAGTCGATCGCAATCCTCAACAGCAGCTTGCGGCCGCGTGTACTCCGGCGTTCCGCTTCCTGCATCGCAGTGACGAGCGGCGGCGGCAGACGATCGCGACGGCCAACAAACTCGAGGCGTACCCCGTCTTCGACGCACTGCGACAAGTCATCACGAATTGCGTCCGCAAGGATCCGAAACAGCGTTTGCGTTTCGCCTCTGGGACGCGCCCAGTTGTCACTAGAAAACGCATACAGCGTGAGCACACCGATATCGAGCCCGGGGCAAGCCTCGATGATCCTGCGTACCGAACCGGCACCAGCACGGTGCCCCGCACTTCGCGGCTCGCCACGCCCGATGGCCCAGCGGCCATTGCCGTCCATGATGATGCCCACGTGCCAACCCAGCGGAACCAAAGCGCTTTGCATCACAAAGTCCTATCGCAAAAAAGAGAAGAGCTGCCCGGCCTCGAGAGGTACCCGATTATCCCCTGCCTCGAGCCTCGCGGCAACCCTACACTTTACACAGTAAAGCGCTTCGCTTGCAGCAACCCTAACCCTGAAGGGCAGTTACGGTCGTCGCAGAAAAGTCACCGAAGCAGCGCTGAGGCCTCTAACCTGACGGAGACGCGGCTGACAAGCGCTCGATCCCACGGCGCGCGCGGTCCGCGTGCACGCCGGAATCGGAGATCGAGAGGACTTTGTCGAAGCATTGCTTGGCACGGCGACGGTCGTCGCCAGTGTCGTAGCCTAGGTAGACCTCACCGAGCAGCAGATAGAGCGCAGCTGCCCGCGAGAAACGCCCGATCGCCGCTCGCAGGTCCGCTGCCAATGCGTCGCGGTTGGCAGCACTGACCGCTTCCAAGCGAGCACTGAAACTCGCGCGGAGGTCGAAGAACGGTGCACTCTGCGAGTCAACAACGAACGGAGCAGCAACCGTGGCCAAGTCCTCCATACGGTCGGCGGCGGCCAACTGCATGTACACTTCGTATCGCAGGTAGATATTCTTGCGTTCGGCTTCGAGGTGCGCAATCAGCGGTGCAGTGTCTCGATCGGCGATCAGCGCCCGCAAGGGCGCTTCCGAGTAGTCGCCCAACCGCGCGCGCAACGCAGTCGCGTCGAGGCCCAACAGGAACTTGCGCCCCTCCACTTTGTCCAGTACTTCCTCAATCGGCTTCCAGAAACCGTCGTCATCGTAGAGCGTGCTCGAAATCATGGCTGCGGGTGAGAACATCGCGACATAGTTGTTCCCCGGCAGACCGAACGCCCTATGGGGAAGGCCGTGCGGCCAGGCGCGACCCGCCACCCATTCTGCGCCCTCTGCGAGCAACGCTTCCGAAACGAGAGCGACCAGCAGCGCAAATCCACTAGGCGTCACGGCGTGTCCATGACGCAACCACTCAGTCAACGCAGCGTCGACATCGCGTTTCGTGCGTGGCAACTCGCGACCGTGCTGTTCTTGCGCCAGCTTGTGGCAAGCGGCTGCGAAAGCAGCTACGGATTCGCGAGTCGAGAACAGCTCCGCCACTTCGGCCTTCGCCATCGCGGCCGCGGCGATCGAATTCAGCGTCGATACCTCGAACGGCATCGTTTGCGGACCCTTCTCGCGGACAACCGCCAGATCGACCTCGTAGATTGCAGCACCACTGCTAGCGCCCTTGGCCGGCGCCGCCGGTGCGCCGAGAAGGGTCAAACGCGACTCGACGAGATCAACACCAATGAAGCCCGGACCACTGATCAACAACTCAGGATCCGACTTGCCGGTCACGAGATAGACCCCGTTGATGCCGCCTTCCGGGCGCCCGGTGACGATCCAGCCAGTCGGAGCCGGTCCGACGTGGCGCAACCACCACACTCCGCAAGGTTGCTCCTTGCCTGCCGCATCGCGCTGGACACACGGGACCGGATCGGCCCAGAACCAGCTGCGGTCGATCTCCAGCGGGCGGCGCGCGATGAAGACACGATCACCGCTCCCCGATGACGCAATGTAGGTAGTGATCGAGAGCGAGTCAGCGCGAGCAACTTCCTCAGCGTCAGTGGCGTCGCCATCGGGCTGCGCGATCAGCTGCTCGGGCCCCTTGGGTGGCAGCCCGGTAAACCCTACGCGGACGGCCGCGGCTGCTCGCCGAACTACCAGCAGCGACGATTGAAGGCGAGCTCGATAACGTCCGGCCGGCTGCGAAGTCTTCCAAGAATCGTCCTTGTAGATGTAGAGCGAGTCGCCGAAGCGCATATGGACCTCACCTGCGTCTACGACCACGTCGCCGCCGACGAACGTGGTGTCGTTGTTGCGATGAATGTCGACGACGGCGCCGTCGGGCTTGACCCGCTGCACACCACGCTTGCCATAGACGATGAAGTCAGCGCCATCACGGTCACAGCCACGGGCGCCGATCGCCGGCGCCGTGCCCAGCCACTTTGCCGTCGACAGCCAAGCGTCGATGGCTGGCGCAGCCTGCGGTAGGTCGGTTCCGTCAGCACGCGACGCGGGCGCATCGAAAGCTGTGACTTCCGCAAAGACCTCCACTGACAATCCCTCGAGCCACTGCTCCCACAGCGGCTCAGCCACCTTTCTCGGCAGCATCGTGTTGAGCCGAAACTCGGCACATCGTGCGTGCACCGGTACCACTAGTGAGAACGACGTACGCTTCCCGTCTTCTGCAACGCCAATCAGTTCGGTCGCCGCGACGTCTCCCAAGTTGCGCGGACGTCGCGCAACCTCCTTGTAGTGATCGAACTGGCCCTGAAAATACGGCTCCAGCGCTTCTATGTGCTCCTGTGCGGACGTGTTCTTGAGCTCGAATCCATAGAATGCAGCTTCCTCGGCGTCTTCCTCGACGGCGAAGAAACCCGAGGTGTCCTCGATCGTTCCCCAAAGGCCGGGCCGGTACGTAACCTGCACGCGACCCCAGTCGCGCCGCAAGTCTGCCTTCTTCACCTGCACACCCTTGATCCACTCCGAGCTCCGTCGCGGGAAACGAAATCGGCTCAGGATTTCCTCGAGCGCCCCCTCGACCTCCTTCTCATGAGCCGCCAAGCCATAGGCGTAGCACAGATACTGCAGCCCGTCTTGCACGACGACAGCAAGAGCGTAGCGAACCTTCAGTCCACCTTCTTTGAGCGTCAGATTTCCGCTCACAACCACCGGCCCACTGTCCCGCACCAAAGTGGGGTCGCCAGAGCTGAGCGTCTTGATGTGCGCCGCGGAAGTAATCCCGTCGACCCAGGCGTTGTAGGTGTGAACCGCAGCTTCTGCGTAGTCGTAGGCCGTTACCTGCTCGATGACGATGCAGCGCGCGCGCTTGCTGCGGAACTGATCCGGTCCCAGGCCTGCGATGTGCTCTTCACGCTTCCAGTCGCCACGAAGCTGGATCCGTGCTCCATGCTCCCCAACCTCGAAAGTCTTGGCGAGAGACGTCGATGGGGCCAGGAGAGAGAACGCAGCCAGAAGCAGCGAGCAGACGATCGATCGTCGAAGGTGTGGGTTTCGCAACGGGGAGCCTCTTCACATCAGGAGCCTGGGGAATACAGCACAGAACGCCATAGCTATAGCGCATGCTCGCCAGCCCCGCCAGCGGAGTTGGGTGGTTGGACGCATGTCGTGCGATGTGAAGCCCGCTGGCGTGACGGATCTACGGCGACCTAGCGCACGGGGCGCGTCTGGTACTGCTGGAGGTAGTCGAGATATTCGCGCGTCCGCGGTGCCTCAGCCGCTGCGGGCGGATACGCAGACATCGCGCGAAACGGGAGTGGCTCGAGTGTCGTACGCCCCTGGTTGTGGTACGCGGTCTCTTTCGCCCAGCCGCTGACCCGCAGAAAGTAAGTGCGCTGTGCACCCGACGCTGGTGCCGGCGGGGCGTCGAAAGTCACCTCGACAGCATCGCCAGTGACAATCACGACCAATTGATCATCGTGTGCATGCAAGAGCGGCGTCACATCGCCGTAGCGAGTCGACATTCCGGGCGCACGCCCATAGTCGTCATTGGGAGCGTTGTCTTCGAAATGATAGGTCTCTTCGTGCAGCGCTGTGTCGCCAGAGATACGGGCATAGCCAAACGGAGCCAGCTCTGCACCCGCTACCTGCAGCACGTGCTGCACGAGTTCGGTCCCATCGCTGAGGGTCATGGTGGCGTCGTGCTCGGGCATGGTCTGGCGCTGCCGTTGTGAAGCGAACTGGACCTGGTCCCACAACAACCGGTGATGCCCGGTGATCCGGAGCTGCGAACCGGCGGCCAGCAGCTCGCCAGTTGGCTGCAGATCACAGACGATCGTTCGATCCATGCCTGCCGGCAGCCCGAGGTCGGGCACGAGCTCCTCGTAGACGCGACCAGAAACAGCACTACCGATCGCGTCCTGGGTCAGCAGCTTCTCGAGGCGTAGCGGCCCCCACTCTTTGCCACTCTGGTGCGCCGAATAGGCAACCCCGGAGTCGTACCAAGACACGCGACCCGTGAGCAAGATGGTCTGCGCTGCCGCCGCTGTCGTCAGCTCCATCGTGTGGGGCGGAACCCACCCACGCATCTGGGTCGACAGATCCGCATACGGGTGTACGAACTCGAGGTCACGATTGCGCAGCGATTCGGTAACAGTGCGGGCGCCAGACAGCTCGACCTTGGCTGGGCTCGCCAAGTCTTCGTTGCGAATCACGTAGAGATGTAGCGGATCATAAGCGCCTTGCCGCGTACTCTCGTCGACGAACAAGGAACTGGCCTCCGGATGGTCGATCGCGATCAGCTCGAGACGATCGAGGTACGCGGTCTCGCGCAGTTCCTCGGTGACAGCCAGCCTCAGCTTGCCATCGCGAACAGCCAACAGATCGCCCTCGATCCGCACGAACTCCTCCGGATCCAGTGGCCCAGTGACCCCCTTCGGAGTCCACTCCCCCAGCGGTGCAATCCCAAGCACGTCTGTCACGAAGTTCCAGCCATCGGGTCCCTGGCAGTACAGAAACGGACAACTCGCCGACTCACCAGACTTCTGTGGTACCCGGCAGGCCCCGTCCTTCTCGATGACCAGCTCCTTGTCGATACCTGCTTGGCGAATGCCGTTGGGCCAGCGCACCAGCAGGCCCTCGACACCGCCACGACCGCCGGCCCCCAAGCCAAGGTGTAGACCCCCGGCCTGAGCGACGAGACGACTTTGAAAGTGGCGACCGCCATAGACCTCGACAATGACGCCCGCCCCATCGTCGTTGTCCTTGGCGCCGTCCGGGCGCAGCACGAACGACTCGTATCGCGGCGACGCTCCGCTAGCGAACACGCGCAGTCCCGCATCGGTACCAATGAGCAGCTCCAACATACCGTCGCCGGTGACGTCCGCTGTCGCCACGTTGCGCGCGCCGACAGCCGCTACGACGGGCTCTTCCTGCAGCCGCCCGCCCTTCGCGTTACGCAGGATCGACACACCGTTCGCCCCTACCAGCACGACGTCGACGTCGCCATCGTTGTCGAGGTCAGCAATCGTCGCGGCATGCACGGGCGCACATGCAATCCCGCTTCCAGAAGCTGCCGGCGCCATACGCAGCCGATACGACGCTCCCAAGTGGTCGAGGTTGCGCAGCACCGTCCACTCCCCCGATGCCGTTGCCGCGAACACATCCGGAGCCCCGTCGTTGTCGAGATCCTCGACGAGGACGTGGCGCCACTCATTGTCAGCCGGCAGCAGCGACACGAGCGAGAACGTGCCATCGCGGCGGTTCAAGTGGGCCGTAACACCACGAGGCCCCGCCACGACAAGGTCGAGGTCATTGGCTTGGTCCATGTCGTGTGCGGCGAACGCCCAACCGGTCGCGCCGGTGTCGGGCAGCTGCCCAAACGTCAGATCGCCGTTGTTGCGCACCAGCACGATTGGCCCGCCTGAGCCACTGGCAGCACGGATACCGAGTATGTCGAGATCCCCGTCATGATCGATATCAAAGAGTGCGCGACCTTCAACGCCCTGCATCTGCGCCCGTAGAGTGGGCTGGTCACTGCGGTCGAAGGTCCCCGCCTTGTTGCCGCGATAAAGCTCCGCAGGCGGCAAGTAGACGTCGTCACTACCGTCGTTGTCGAAGTCGCCCACCAAGCACGCGTTGCCGCCGGCAAAGGAGAGCCCATCGGCGGTTGGCGCATACGTTGCACCAGTGCCGGTGGATCGCACTATCCGCCACGCACCGTCGAACAGCAACAGATCCGGGCGCGGGCCGGCGCCGGTCGCATAGACACTCGAAACGTTGGTCACCGCTCCCAACGTGTCCGCCGTCACGTCTCGCCACGAGAACTTCACGCGCGGCGGTTCGTACTTCGCGCGCTCGAACGGACGCAACGTGACCCGGGTCAGATCGCACTTCTCTTTGTCGGCTTTGTCATCCGGTAACTTCTTGAATGCTGCGTCGAGGCTGCGTGCCTTTTCGACCTGGTTCAGCCGCCGAGCGACGCGCGCTGCGCGGTAGGTTGCGGCTCTGTGTCCAGGCACGATCTCGAGTACACGGTCGAAGCTTGCCGCCGCGGCCTCCAGCTTTTCCGCGCGCGCTTCCGCATTGCCTCGCTGATACCACGCAAACGTGTGCTCCGGCAGCATGTCTGTGACCACGGCGAAGCGTTCTGCGGCTTCGTCGTAGCGCTCGAGGCGCACGAGGCAAAGCCCCGTCACGTAGTGCAGCGGTGCCGGCACTTCGTCGCCATACAATTTCTCAGCCGTCGTGGCTGCAGCAAGAGCTTCCGCGAAGCCCTTCGGTGTGAACACCTGCGTTCTGGCAAAGTTCAGGTGATCGAGAGGGCTCTGCGGATCCGCAGCGATGACCCGGCCGAAGTGCTCAGCCGCCAGAGCGAACGCGGGCTGGGTATCGCGTTCCGCCTGCACCTTTCCCAGGTGCCGCTCGCGCAGAAGGTTCGGCGCCTCGTCTCGGTCACAACCAGCTGCGAGCAGCCACAGGGGCAGCAAGACGAAGCTCAAGAGGCGGACACGACGTAGCCCGACGAGAGACGCGGTGATCGTTGTACGGGTCATTGCAAGTTTCGGGCGACGCGACTGCATTGGCTCTTCGTTTCTGTGGTTGTGAACGCGCAGGCCGGTTCTTGGCCGAACTGGCTCTCTCTACTCCTCGGTGGTCGTGGCCGCTCTATTCGTCTTCGGGCAACTGCCCCTGATGGATGCGAACAATCTTGCCCCCTTGGACCCAGATACTGACAGGAATGGCGAGGCGCTCCACGTCGAAGTACTTCTGTAGCTGGCGGGCGTCGATCCGGTAAGACGGGAAGGTCAGCTTCTTCGAATCCCACAGCTTTTGGGCCACCGGAGCGCGCCCCGGCGGGTCCATGTTGATCGCCACGACGCGCGTCTTGCCAGCAGCTGCGAGTGCCTGGAGCTGGGGCAGCTCGGCGATGCACGAAGCACAAGTCGTTGACCAGAAGTTCAACAGCACCGTGCTGTCACTGCGCAAGTCCAGCTCGACCGCAGTACCGGCCAGCGCCAACAACGATAAGTTCGGCAAGGAGTCGCCAACCTTCAGGTTCAATCCTGGAATCGGCGGATCACCGAACGTGAACGTGCGAGCTGCGTAACTGTCGAGCTTTCCGGTTCCCTCTACCAACAGGTAGCGCCCACCTGCCTGCGCACTTCCGAAAGTCTCCTCGGTTCCTCCCGGCCAACGGACAGTTAGCGTGCCTTGCGCTGCCTTGCCGACTCCGAAGATCAGCTCGAGGTCATCCTGCGCTTCGAAGCCGCTACCGCAACACACGGGCTGCGCCTGCACGCGACCATCGACGCGCAACTTGACGATGGCGCCGATGGCTTGCAGATTGCCGCTCTTTGCGCGCAGGCGAACCTTGATCGATCGGTTGCCTTGACTGCTTCCGACATCGTTGCGGTACAGCAAATGGGTCTCGCGCTGGATCGCATTCACGAACAGGTCGGGATCCCCGTCATCGTCGAAATCAGCAACGACCGTCGCGCGGCAATCCATGTCACTGTCGGCGCCAGACACGTCGGAAAGATCCAGATAGTGCATCCCCGCCCGACCCAAGAACACTTTGTTGCGCTCGAAGCCACTAAACGACAAGCCTTCCTGAAAAATCAAACCCATGTGATCGGCTTGATAGCGTTGGCTGCCGGTCTCCTGCTCACGGATATTCGCCTTCTTCTGCAGGCTTGCCGCCACCGCCTTGTCGTCGGTCTCAGCCAGTGTCGACGCCACAACGTGACGCCAGTAGACGCTTCATGTGTCCTTCAGAGAATCTCCAGAAATGAAGCCGTTGGCTACGTAGATGTCCTGCGTACCGTCGAGGTCGATATCGAGAATCGATGCACTCCACGCCCACGACGCGCCGATTCCGCCATGATCGGCAGGCAGGCGCTCGAAGCGGTGATCTGCCGTTTGCCGGAAGATCGTGTTGCCCGCGGCCAGCTTGTAGAGCGTTCGCTCCACGTCCGAGCCGTTTGCTTGCGCCATGCGACTGAGGATCCGCTTGCCGGCCGACGATGACATGTTTGAAACATACAGATCGAGACGACCGTCGTTGTCCAGATCTCCCCAAGCAACGCCCATCCCATTCCCAGTATCGAGAACACCGAGCTCAGTCGCGACCTCTTCGAAGGTCCCGTCGCCGCGGTTGCGATACAAGCAATTGTCTCCGTAGTCGTTTGCAACATAGAGATCTTGGTCGCCATCTTCATCGTAGTCTGCGAAGGCTGCGGCGTAGCTCCAACGATTGCCGGCGACGCCGGCCTCTTCTGACGCTTCGCGAAAGCCCTTTCCCTCGTGGTTCAGGAACAACGCGTTGGGCTTGCCGTTCGTGGCGGCGAACCAGCTATTGGGATACTCAGCGTCCAAGCGGTTGTAGTTGCAGACGAAGATATCGAGCCAACCGTCATTGTTGACGTCCGCGGCACAGACACCAAACGCTGCCGAATAGTGGCTTCCCAGCCCGACCTGCAAGGAAACGTCTTCGAAACGACCGATCCCGTCATTGCGAAACAAGCGCAGCGAACTCCCGTTGGGTACGTCGTCGTCAATCCAACCCACCGAAGCACAAAAGAGGTCGACGTCCCCATCATTGTCATAGTCGAGAAAGAGTGATCCAGTGATCGCCATGAGATCGGTGAGCCCCGAGACCGCCGCAACTTCATGAAACTTGCCGTCGCCCGCATTGCGATAGAGGTAGCTACGCTGGGCAGTGGTCGTGAAGATGTCGGCGTCCCCATCGCCATCGATGTCGCCAGCGATCGCGCCGCGCCAATAGAAGTTCGAGTTGCCCTTCGTACCCAGGCGTGGCGTCAGCAGGCCGACATCTGCCGCAACGGAAACTTCCGTGAACAACGGAGCCGGCCGCTGCTGTAGCTGCAACGAGACCAGGTAGAACGCGTTCAACTTCCAGGCGCCGGCCTCCAAACGCACTTCGGCGAAGGCCGCGCCATTGAGCGCCCACGGGGCCCGTGCCGCGGCCCGCCCGATCACCTGCACGGTCATCCGCAGCAGACCACGCTTGCCTTCCGTGTCGAACTCCGCAGCTCGAGTCTTGAAGAACGCGCGCTCGATCACCTCCAGCGGCTGGAGGATCCGTTCCAGTGAAGCGACAAACGGTCCTGCTGCGACCGGCTCGATGTCGTCGAACGGCGGATAGTCGTTGCGCGTGACACCGACAGCGAGCTGCGTCTGAACGCCCTCTCCGTCCGGGAACGGGAGCCCCTCGAACGTCGGCGCCAAGTACGAGGACGCGGCCTCGTAGTCGCGTCGTCGCACGGCATCGGAGAACTCGATCAAGCGGTTGGCAACCGCTTCGCTGAGATCTTCAACCTGCTCCAGATCCGTGAGCACCGAAGGCAACGCTTCGAGGCGCGGGTGAGAAGGTGTACCAGAGCGGCTCTTCGGACGCTCACAGCTGGTCAGACTGACGGCACACAACGCGATGCCGACAAGTGCTACGGCGAAGCGCCGCATCGAGGAGGGAAAGTTCATGGTCTCCGAGTCAGTTGAATCGACGAGTTCGCCCCGCACCTTTTCCGTGATCGTCAATTCTACCGCCTCTAGACAACGAAGAAAGAGCACCTGCGCGCCGGCGGGTTCGGCGGCTCATTCAGGGGCAGCTGGCCTGGCCAGCGCAGTCGAGAAGATCGCCGCTCGGGTCCGGCCCGCAGGCCACGGTCGGCGCCGGCAGCCCTCCCGACGCGCCGAACAGGAACCCCAGGACGGCTATGGGATCGCTGATATCCAGCGAGCCGTCGTCGTTGTGATCGCAGGCATCGAAGCAGCCAAGCACCACGCCGCCACCAGAGCCCGGGAACAAATAGCCCAGCAAGTTGACGGCATCCGCGATGTTCGTCGCTCCATCGTCGTTGCAATCGCCACGCACGAAGACGCTGCAGGCGAAGCGCTGCACGTGAAAGTCATCGATGCCCGCCTCGGTGATCGAGTCATTCGGCTGATCGGCGATGCAAAATCGCAGTCTCATCTGGCTGGACGGCATGATGTGGTCACTGACCCGGAACGAGCTGAGCAGCCAGGTGGGGCTTGCTTCCGAGACTGTAGCGACCGGCAGCCAATTGCTGCCGTCGTCGTTACTGATACTGACGATCAACGAATCAGCACTCCCCAACGTCGAAGTCAGCCAGCGCTGGTACGTGACGATGCCGTTGCTGCCGCCGAGGTCGAAAACCGGACTCACGAGGCACGTGGGTCCGCCGTCCACATCGGCGGTTCCAGCACTGCCGCCCGGGTTCCCGTTCTCGGTAATGAACGCCGCGCCACCAGCAACTCCGGAGGCGTCTGCAAACGGCGCCGCCGGGGCCCCGCTGGCGGATGTTCCAACCGGAACCGCGGCTTCCCAGCCGCCGCCACTGATGCTGGTGTTCGTGATCGTCCAAGCCGCGACGTCGTTGCTTCCGTCTTCAGCAAGCACAGTTTGCAGCCCTGTGGCCGCCACCGCGCTATGGAGAGCGGTCGGAGCTCCAGCAGGGCTCAGAAAAGTCTGCCCCTCAGCGGTGGTGACACTCACATAGTAATCACTCTGCTGCAGGCAGCTGCCGGCAGGTAGGGCACCGCGAAAGCTGTTCCCCCCCAACGAGGTCATGACTGCAGCCGTGAACGCCCCACCATCGATGCGAGTGTGGATCTGGACGTCCGCCAGCACGATCGTCGCGAGTCCAAACGGCACCACTTCGACGTCGACGTCGGTGGTCGTCATGGGCGCCACGTATTCCGTCGGGTTCTGCACAACGATATCGACGTTCCCCGGAGGTACTGCCATCCAGATTCGGGTGCCCGTACACGTGCCGATGACCATGTCTTTCCAACCATCGCCGTTGAGATCGAAGGCACCCACGTCCCAGGTGCCCTGCCGCTGCGTCACCGGAATGCCACCGGACTCCTCGACGAAGGACACGTTCGGGACGTTGCCTTGATTGCACCAAAAACGCAGGTGGCGCAGGCAGCCAAAGCCATTGATCGCGGCATCGGCTTGCAGCACGTCGAGGAAACCGTCGTTGTTCATGTCCTCGAGAATCGCCCGCCCTGCGAACTCGTTGGAGGACGGCGGCAACGTGAAGTGCGAAAACGTCGCCATCCCGGTAGGCCCGTTCCCTAGGTTCGTCAGTGACCGGTCGAGGCCGTCGTCATTGATGTACATGTCGAGGAGACCATCGTTGTTGAGATCTCCCAGCTCGACGTAGTACGGCGAACCGCTATAGACGACTTGGAAGTCGCTGAAGAAGCCTTGGTTCAGTGGATCGTTGTAGGCAACGCTCACGCGATAGGGAGCGCCGTTCGACCGGCACTTGACGATGTCGTTGAGGCCATCGCCGTTCACATCTCCATTGACGGCGAAGACGCCGAATTCTGATTCGCGCATCTGATAGGTCATCCGAATGGTGCTCTCGTCGGTGAACGTCCCGGTACCATCGTTGATCCACAGTCGATCTTCGAGCGCGGTCTCGTACTCGCTGAAGTAGAGGTCGGGAAACCCGTCACCGGTCACGTCACCATGGGCGAGCCCACAGAAGTTTGGCGTACTGGGCATTGTTGGAGTACGCGGCTCCTCGTAGACAAAACCCAGCCACGTGCCACTGGGCGCTCCGAGGTTCCTGTAGACGCGAGGGTGTGAGATCGTCTTCGGCTGCCCTTGACTCAGTGCAGTTGCCGTGACCATATCGAGCCAGCCGTCACCATTGACGTCGACAAGCTGTACGTCGCGATCGATCGTCAGATCGAGGAAACCCTGGCTGCCGGCTGGGCCGGCCGCGGCCACGGTAGCGGTGCGATCGACCAAGACACCGTTGATCGCATGGCCCTCAGCAACGCCTTCGTTCATCAAGACGACGTTACGACGGCCGCCGGGAGCCATCCAAGGCAGCTTGCGAACAATCACAAGATCGACGTCCCCATCTTGATCGAGATCACCCCAGGCGTAGTCCTTCTCGTCGACGTCGGACACGCCGACGCTCCCCGCGGCTACAAGGCGGCTGGTGGTCTCATCGACATACGTCAACCAGTTGTTCGCATCGGCGAGTGCTGGAACAAGCACCAAAGTCGCAAGCAGAGCAAGAAGTCGCATCTCGTCCTCCGGATCAAGAGCATGCACGCCAAGTCCACGGAACGGCTCGGGCCATGAGCCGTGAGGACATGCTACGCTGCTGGATGCAGTGGCTCAAGCACGACGCGTTTCTTGTCGCAAGCACGCTCCAAGGGGCCCTTACGCGGCGTCTACAGCGAAAATCACCGCGAGAGTTCGCAAGATCCGCTCGCCGGGCGCGTCTTGCATCCATAGACTCGGAGGAGTCGCACTGAGAGAGATGTCACTGCCTATCGCATCTCTGGCTGCCTTCCCCGGCGCGGCCCCATCCGCCGCTCGGTGTCTCGCGTATTCGTAACGCTAGCAATGATCGCTGGCCTTCGGAGGTATCTTGCAACGATCCGACGCGCTCCGTCCCCCCGTGCCCTTTACTGTATCGAAGCCAGTTCTCGTCGCGCTGCTGTGCTGCGCCGTTGTTTGCCTGTCGGCGACCGCGCACGCTCAGCACACGGTACAAGTGTCCGTCAAACACATACTGACGTCGCAGGGTGCGCGCTCCACCGGCGTCTACGCCAACGATGTCGCGATTCACGCTGCGATCGCGACTTGCAACAACGTCCTACAGAACAACAACACTTCGTGGGCACTCGAAGTAGTGGAGATCCTCGATGTCGCTGGCTCTACATACCAGTCGGTTCCACTGAGCGCCGTCTACGATCTCGAAGCCGCAGCGATCGCTGACCCGGCGACCTATCATTGGCGCGGCGATGCCATCAACATCTACATCGTTCCCAACCTCATTGGTGCAGCGGGCGTCTGTTCCGGCCCCGGCACGCATGAGATCATCGTCCTCGACAATGGCGGGCTCCTCAACGGATCGATCGCATGGCTACACGAGATCGGCCACTACCTAGGGCTGACCCATACCTTCTCTGGCACAGGCGCGGTCAGTTGCCCCAACAGCAATACTTGCGACCCGACGATCGGGGCGATTCACGCTACCGGAGCACTCGTCGCGTGTGCTGATATCTGCCCAGACGATGACAACATCATGAGCTACAACTGCGTGACCCCATCCACCGCCGTGTTCTCTCCTTGTCAGAAGACGGAAATGCTGTTCGAGCTGCTGGATCCGGCAGGGTCGCGCGGGCACGTTGCCAATCAGTGAGCCGTCTACGACATGACCGCAACGATCGCTTGCGACACCTTGGTCGTGACTCTGGATTGGACGGCGCCAGCCGCACTCTCTGTCGACATCTACCGCAACAATCAGTTCCTGCTGAGCACGACGCAGACGTCGTTTGTCGATAGTCCCGGCCCTGGACTCCACGAGTACCGCGTCGTCACTCCGCAGTGCGAACAGACTCGCAACGTCTTCGTACCCAGCGGCAATGGGGACGTGATCTATCGCCTTGGCACGCCGTTCGGGTATGACAGCGCTGGGCGCCTCGAGGCCACACTGCTCGGGATGGGGCACGACGTCCTGGTGACCGAAGACCTCGCCGAACTACCCTGTCGCACCGGCGAGCGCATTTGGGTCATGGCCGGTACGGGGCAACATGCGCGCGCATTGTCCTTCGAAGACGGCGAGTACTTGCGCGATTCACTCTTGGCCGGCGTTCACGTCTACGTCGAAGGCGCGGACGTCTGGGGATTCGATCCGTTGACACCATTCCATGACCACGATGGCGTCAGCTCCAGTTCGACCCATGGCGACGATTCGTTCAATTCGATGGTGGGCTTCGATCACAAGACCGCTCGCATGCACCTGATGGATGCTGTCTACCTACAAGCTGCCGGCATCGCCAACGACCACACCGACCAACTGGACCCTGCCGACGAGCTCTCGGGTCCGGGAGCAGGCGTTATCTGGCGCAACAATGGCAGCAACGCCTACGCGACCGGCATCTACTACGACACGCTACCGCAGTTCGGAAAAGTCATTTGTCAGAGCTGGGAGTTCGGTGGCTACGGCGGGTCGTGGCCACTGCTGGCATCGCGCTACGTCGATGCGCTCGGCGGCATCAAGGGGCGCAAGGGGTTCGAAGTGTCCGGCGTCGCCTTGGGCGTTCCGTATCAGTTCGGCTTCGGTGGCAACGTCGATCCGGTCCCGTACACGCTCAACGGGCTGACTCATGGCGCCGGAGCGGCAACGATCGCCAGCAATTTCGTCACGGCAATCAACGCTCTGAACACTCCAGTCTCGGCGAGTCCTGACCCAACGGACAGCGCCCGCTTCGTTGTCGAGGCACCTGGAAACTTCGAGTTCTGGGTATCCACCGTGAGTGGCAGTCCGTGCAAAGTCACCGACAACCCTACCGGCTGCAGCTTCAATCCAATGATTGTCGAAGTCAATCCGCCGTTGGTCGTCGAATTCGTCCGCGGTGACACGAACAGCGACGGCAGCGTCAACCTAGCCGACGCGATTACGCTCCTCGGATACCTCTTTCCCGGGCCGGGTGGACCAAGCACGATCGAGTGCTTCGACACGGCCGATGCAAACGACCTCGGACAGGTGAACCTTGCAGACGCGATCGAGATCCTGACTGCACTGTTCGGCAACCCTCCTATGCCGCTCGTAGCGCCGGCTGTTTGCGGCGCGGATCCAACGGTCGACACGCTTGCCTGTGACACGTTCGGACCCTGCCCGTAGCGGCCTTGCTCCGATCGGCAACCTGAACAAGACTGCAGACAGCCTGTTGCATACTTTCCCGGACGCGACGATGCTCTCGGCGTCACCGGAAAGGGATGTATGCAGCGCCTCGTACCGAGGGACTTCCTCGGCAAGCTCATTCTGGTCGCCACGCTCGCCCCGGCGATCGCGACGACTCTTGGCTATGGTCTGAACGAGATCGTCGGGCCGTTGAGTCTGGCTGCCTGGGAGGTCCTGGCCGGTTGCTGCGTGCTGTTGACGGCAACCTTTGTGTGGCACCCCAAGAGCGACGTGCTGCCGCCGCAACCAAGTCCGACGCTGGTAGCGCGGGCACTGGGTTTGCTCCCCTACGCGGTGTTGCTGCCCGGAATCTATGCGCGACTGACCAACACCAATCTGCTCGTTTCATCCCATGGCCGCTTCCACGTGGGCTACGTGTACCAGATCCTGAACGGGCAACTGCCGCCGGAGAACCCGATCTTCGCGGGCGCTCCAGCGGGCTTCTACTGGCTGTATCACGTCTTGCTGGCAATGGTGTGCGACTTGTTGCAGGTCACGCCCTATCTGGCGCACGGCATCGTAGCGGTAGCGGCGTTGGTGATCGGGCTGTTCTGGATTGGCCGATTGCTGCTGTTGTTGATCGACGCGTCGGTGTCGCCGTTCCTTTTGGCGCTACTCGCACTGTTTGCATTGTTTGGCATGAACCTCTTCGGATCGCTGGCCATGTTATCGCGCGGTACAGCGTTCTTCTGGATCGACGCCGAGTCTACGCTGCATAGCACTGCCGTGCTCAAGGAGCTGCGTACGATGAAGCTCGATGCGCGGCTGTGCAGCCTTTTCCACAAGTACCTCCACTACAGCGGTGTCCCGGCGGGGCTGCTGTACTTCAATTTTGGCCTGTTCGTCGTTGTGCGCGCACTAAAGCGCGGCGTACACCCCGGTGACTTTTCACTCCTGGCAGTCGCCATCGCCGGTGCCATCGCGTTCCATACGCTCACGGGCTTCTATATGGTCGTTTGCGTTCTCAGCGCCACTGCCATGACACTTGTTGCGAATCAACTGCGCAACGAACGCCAAATCTCCCTGGCGTCGATCAGCGGCTGGCTGCGGCACTGGTTGGCCCACTTTCGCAGGAGTCGTGTTGCCGCGAAACTCGCTCGTTCGCTGCTGTTGCTGTTCACAATAGCCGTGACGCTGAGCTGCATGCACTACGTGTACACGACTACAACCGGTGGTCCGTCGTTGCTCGAACTCAACGACGGCACGTTCCTGAAGCGCGATTGGCGCAACATCCGCGGCGCGATCTGGGCAATCGCTCCGTTCTTGGCCGTTGGTGTGTACGCTGGCTGGCGACGGTGGGATCCACCGGTGGTGTTTGCGTCTCTGCTGGCGCTGATCGGACTGGGTCTCGCACTCCTGCTGCACATCGAAGTCTACAACGAGTACAAGTTCATCTACCTCAGCACGATCCCAGCGCTGATCATCGCGACCCCTGTGGTGCACAACTTCATCGGCGTCCCTCATCCGGGCCCGCGAATCGCTCTGCTACGACGGATCAGCGGCTGGGCAGCACTGGTTCTTGTTTGCTCGAACCTGCTGTTGGTCAGCCTCGCGTACCGTGCCACACCCGATTCCGAGTTTCTGTACGGTCAAGGGACGCATGTCTCTTCGGACACGATTCTGCATCGAGAACTCTACGATTGGATCCGCAAGAACACCGCGGTCGAGACCGTCGTCGTAGCGCCGCCGATGCATCGGAACACGAATCCAGCGCTGTCGCTGACCGAGCGAGTGCTGTTGGTCGCACGCGACAACCAATTCTCTGGATTGCGTCCCGGGTACGACGAGCGCTGGCAGATCCTCTGCGACCTCTACCTCGAGCGCTCACCAGTGGTCCGAAGACGCGCCGCAATCGAGAGCCTGGCTGCCTACTGGCATGCCGGCGACCAGACGGCCGATCGCCCGCTGGTGCTGTTGGTCCCGCACGACGTCAGCCGTGCGGAAGCAGTCGTGGGGCTCCCGATACGGCGGCTGACAGAAGGCGCAACGGCCGATCTGTACCAGCTCATTCGCGAATAGTCGGTCTTACGGGTTCGCGCTGTCGAGGAACGTCAAGCTGGTATCGACGGCGCGCTCGAGGCTGCGTTGGTCGTCGACATATCGCAGCAGCGCCGCATCTCCCCGGACGTCCAACCGTGCGAGCAGCGATGGGGTGTCTGGAAACGCGACGAGTCCGGCCCGCCACGTCTCGCGAGCCTTCTCACTGTCGTCGTGTTTGGCGTAGGCGTCACCAAGTGCGAGGTAGGTGCGGAGGTGGTGCGGCCGCTTCGATTCTTCGCCCTGCATCTCCAAACATCGCGACAGGTCGGCGATTGCGTCGTCGGTATGGCGCAGCGCACGCGGCCAGTGAAGGTGGTTCATGCCGCGACAGTACAGAGTGACCCACGTCGCGCCTTCCTTCTCGATGACATGGTTGAGCTGATCTAGCGACTTGCGAGCCAGAGTACCCTTGCTGACAACGGCAGCGAGTCCGCCGCACGTCGGAATCTTGTCCACATAGGCGCACCCCAACTCCAGTCGGAGCCGCAAGTCCTCGGGCGCAGCCGCCACGCGCGCCTCGAAGAAGGCGATCGAGCGGTCGTGCTGCCCGTACTTCACGCACGTCTCGCGGTACGCGCTTGCCGGTAGGTACAGCGCCGTCCCTTCCTCGATCACGGTCTCGTACTGAGACAGCGTCGCTTCGAGTTCTTCGGGAGCGATCGCTGGCGGCGCGCTCGCAACGCTGGCTTGAACCGGGATCGCCCATTGGTTGGGACTCTTGACCCCTAGATCGATGCGGCTCGCGTAGCTGGTCGGGTCTTGTTGCAAGTGCAGGATCTGATTGGCAGTGACGTCCTCGAGGTACTGCAAGCCACCATCCGGCCAACGCACTTCGAGCAACTTGACAACGTCAGCAGCGCCCAGTCCGAAGTGCAGTCTCGGGTCACTTTGGCCGCTATAGCCGTTCCCGCCCTCACGTTCACGAATCTGAAGTCCACTTGCTGTCACGATGGTGACGCGAGTGCCGATTGCATCACAGTTGCCTGCGCCAGGATCTCCGGCCAGCGTCACGATCAGGTAGTTCTGCCCAGTGCCGCGATTACGGTAGAAGTTCGGCTGTTGCCCCTGATTGGCAATAAAGACGTCCACGTCGCCGTCGTTATCGTAGTCGACGCATGCGATCCCCCGTCCATCGCGCCGTCCCTCGAGGCCTGCACCCCAAGCTCGCTCGGTGAAGCGCCCGTGTGAATCGTTGCGCCAGTAGCGAATCGGTTCATGCCCAGAGAACGAGCGATCACCGATCTCTGGCCAATTCGTGGCGTCGGTGGAATCGACTCCGGTAACCGTCCAGGAAGCGAGCGCGTACCAGTACGATTCCTTGCCGGCGCTAATGAAGCCGTTGACGGCAATAATGTCGAGGTCACCGTCGTTGTCAGAGTCGAAGAACTTGCCGCCCCACCCCCAACCGCCATCGTGGGTACCGGTGTCCCACCCGATATCGACCAACGACACGTCGCCGGTTTCGTCGAGACCATTGTTGTGCCACAGCATGTTTCCTTCTTTGAGATAGTCCGCTGTGGTGATGTTCGTGACGTAGATATCGAGCCAACCGTCGTTGTTGAAGTCCCCGAAATCGACGTTCATCCCCTTCTTCGTATCAGGGCCGATCGCTGAATCAGTCGCATTGCGAAACTTGCCCCCACCCGCGTTCAAGAATAGCTGGTCCGGGCCAAAGTCGTTCGCACAGTACAGGTCCACGCGACCATCATTGTCGACATCACCACTGCCGACGGCCAGCGTCCATCCGGGGTCGTCCAACCCCAGCGCTGATGCCGTCTCTTCGAAACCACCTCCAGGCAGTTGACGATACAAGAAGTTGCGACCGCCGTTGCGGGACACCTCGAAGTCATCGTGCATGATCCGAGTTGTCTCGAGGTTCCAGAGATCGACAGCCTTGAAGTAGTTGCCGACATAGATGTCTAACAACCCATCGTTGTCATAGTCGAAGAACAGCGCTGCGTTCCCGTTGGCCCACTCCGCTCCGGCCTCACCGTCTTGCCGCGAGAAGAGCTGCGCTGTGACGTCGACGAACGTGCCGTCACCGTTGTTGCGATAGAGGGAATCGAAACCCCAACGCACGAGATACAGGTCCGGCCAGCCATCGTTGTCGTAGTCACCCCAAACGCAGTCGGTCGTCACGCCACGGTCGTCGTTTACGTCAGCCAACCTAGCGGCGGCAGCCACGTCGATGAACTTGCCGTTGCCGAGGTTGCGATAGAGGAGGTTGGGCGTGCCCTTGCGCGAATTGCTGACATAGAGATCGATCCAACCGTCGCGGTCGTAGTCCGTCGCGGCGACAGACGCGCCAACGCTGGCCATCCAGGGCATGATGTTGGAGATCTTCGAGTCGAGTTGAGGCTTGGCATGCGTGTGTTGAATGCCAACGGCTGCGGCAACGTCGTCGAAGAGGATGGGACCGACGGGGAGCGCAGGCGGCTCCGTATCGCGTCCGATCACCCACAGAAACCCAACGATGAAGGCAACGAGCACTACGAGTTTGACAATCCCACGACGGCGTGGCATTCGCTTCCGTCCTCGACTCTCTACAGCCACTACAGATCATGCCAGCCAAAGGAGGTGAACTCAATTGCCAACCCGGCAAAGACAGGCAGAAAAGGCTACGAGGAGATACGCGGCTGCGGCAGCAGAAAGGGCCGTAGGGCAGCCGCTCGTCACTGCTTTCGGCGTCGAGGCTCTTTCGCGAGGTCGGCGACGGTGCGCTCCTTCAGCATCGCAAGGGCCGAGTTCTTGATCGGGGCCCAGAAGTAGTGCAATGGACATGGATCGAGATCGCTGCAGTGCTCATACCCGAGAATGCAGAGATCGAAGCGAGGACCCGACTCTACCGACACGATCACCGAGGACAGCGAAATGGTCTCCGGCGGGATTGCGAAAGAGTAGCCGCCTCCCGGCCCCCGGATCGACGTGAGAATGCCGGAGCGCACGAGGCTCTGCAGAACTTTGCGCGTGAACTGTTCTGGGATTGCGACATGCTCACAGATGTCGGCGACGGTCCAGCGGCGGTCCGGCTCGACCGCCATCTCTTGCAAAGCGCGCAGAGCATACTCGCTCCCGCGAGTGTACAAGTGGGTCATGGGTCGCTCCCCTAGGAGTCTTCGTCGGAACTGTCGAGCCTGCCTTGCTCGAGCCTCGCCTGCAAACGCTGCACAGTCCGCTTGAGCTCGGTGATCTCATCTGAGTTCGCGCGCGCAACTTCGTCGAGGGCTTCTACCTGTCGCTCGAGAAACGCGAGCTTGATCTCGAGCTCATCGGTACGCGCGTCCACCATGGCCTTAGCCCCGCGCCGCTTCCCACTCCTCGAGGGTCATCATCACTTCTCGCGCCTTCGACCCTTTGAAGCTGCCCACAATGCCGTGCTCTGCCATCAGATCCATCAGGCGCGAAGCTCGCGTATAGCCTACACCCAAGCGCCGCTGCAGCAATGATGCGGAGCCGCGCTGGCTCTCCAAGATCACTTGTACCGCTTGATCGAACAGCTCGTCCGCCGGAGTTTCGGCCGCCGCGGCCGCTGCGACTTCACCGCTGAGATAGCCTTCGATCTCGGTGCTGAACTGCGGCGTGGCCTCCTTCTTCAGGAAGCGCACGATCTTCTTGATGTCCTTGTCCGACACGAACGTAGACTGCGCTCGCTCGAGCGCAGAGCCTCCCGGCGGTAGGAACAACATGTCACCCTGCCCCAAGAGGCGCTCGGCACCCCCGCCATCGAGGATCGTTCGTGAGTCGACGCGGCTCGCCACACGGAACGAGATCCGGCACGGCAGGTTCGACTTGATCAAACCGGTGATCACGTCGACGGACGGTCGCTGCGTCGCCAAGATCACGTGAATCCCGACCGCTCGCGACTTCTGGCACAGACGGATGATCGAAGCTTCGACATCCTTGGCGTTCGTCATCATCAAGTCAGCGAGCTCGTCGATGATAATTACGATGAACGGCAGGTGTTCGGGCGCCTTCTCGGCGTCCTCGTGACCGATCTTCGGCGCCAGCCGCTGGAAGATCTCGGTCTTGTCGAGTTCGTTGTAGTCATTGACGTGCCGTACTTCGGCCTTCGAAAGAAGGTCGTACCGCTGCTCCATCTTGCGCACGAGCCATTCGAGAGCGGCGGGCGCCTTCTTCATGTCGGTGATCACTGGCGTCAGCAGATGAGGAATGTCCTCGAACGTCGAGAGTTCGACCATCTTCGGGTCGACCATGATCAACTTCAAGTTGTCAGGAGTCCTCGTCATCAGCATCGACAATATGATTGCATTGATGCAGACGGACTTACCGGAGCCGGTGGCCCCGGCCAGAAGCAGGTGTGGCATCTTCGCGAGGTCTTCGACAATGGGCGCACCGGCGGCGTCCTTGCCAAGCATCAGCGGCAGCTTGAGATCACTCTCGCGGTACTGCCGCGACGCGAGCAGTTCCTTCAGCGTAACGGTCTCGCGCTTGGTGTTGGGCACCTCGATCCCGACCGCTGACTTCCCGGGAATTGGGGCAACGACGCGAATGCTGCGCGCCGAGAGCGCCATGGCGAGATCATCGGCGAGGCTCACGATCTTGTGGACCTTGATCCCTGGGCCCAAGGAAACCTCATACTGAGTGATCACGGGGCCCCGCTGAATGTTCCCGACCGAGGCCTCGATCTTGAACGACGCCAACGTCTGCTCGATCTTCTCGGCAACCGCCTCGAGCTCTTCCTTCCCGTCTTCGTGCGACACCGGGGCCGGATCACTGAGCAGCCCCGCGCTCGGCAAGTTGAAACATCCTTGCAGGGTTAGCTGGGTCTCATCGATCTCGAACGGGAGAGCCTCCTCGGTCATGCCGCCGAGGTTGATCTTGCGTTCCGGGCGCGGCTTCGGCTTCTCATCCGACTCTTCTTCTTCGCCTGCTTCTTCTTCCTCTTCCTCCTCGTCCTCATCCCACTCTTCGTCGTCTTCTTCTTCCTCTTCCTCGTCTTCCTCGTCGTCCTCGTCCCACTCTTCGTCTTCTTCCTCGTCTTCTTCCTCGTCTTCTTCCTCGTCTTCTTCCTCGTCTTCTTCCTCGTCTTCTTCCTCGTCTTCGTCATCCCACTCTTCGTCGTCGTCTTCCTCTTCCTCCTCTTCCTCTTCTTCCTCGTCCTCGTTCCACTCCTCGTCTTCTTCCTCTTCGTCCTCTTCTTCGACTTCTTCTGCGGCAACGACTTTGGGGGCTGCCTTCTTGCCGGTCTTCTTCTTGGAGGCCTTCTTCTTTGCGGGCGCGGCTGTGCGCAGGGAGTGCAGCCACCCCAGTCCCTTCGGCACACGCTTGCCGGTTTCGACACCTTGCTGCAGGAGTGATCGCAGCAACGGAGAGATCAACATCTCGGTACACAGAACCAGCCCCACCAAGATGCAGAAGATCGAGACCAGGTACGTACCGAGGCTGTCGAACGCTTGCAGCAACCCACCGCCGAGCGCAGTGCCAAAGACACCGCCCGCCGGGTAGTGCTCGTTCGTCAGCGGCGAGTCGCTGTGAAAGTTCCACTCGAGTACCGAGAAGCCGATGCCCAGCAGCACCGCGCCGATCAGCTTCCAGGGCCAGCTAGAGATGTGGATGCGGAAGAAGGAGGCGACGGCCCAGAGAGCGACGACAATCGCCAGGAGGTACGAGGACACCAGCCCGAGGTACTGCAGCGAGACATGCCCAAACATCTTGCCGACCGCACCACAGATGTTCGACGCGTATTCCGCATTGCCTGCCCGAACGTCGACACCGTGATCGTAGATACTCAGAAACATGAACGCCGCCAGGACGATCAGAGCGAGGGCCAGGATTTCGCGCTTCAACTCGATCCCGCGAGCTGCCGGCAGTTCCGCCGTTTTCCCCATCGATTCCCCCAAAAGTGGTCGCTACGCTGATCACGTGATCGCGACAGGCAGCTGCAATTCCCCGTTGGCTACGAAGGCTCGTATCGTGTTAGCAGGAAGTCGACGATCCGTGTCGCCAGCTGCTGTTTCGTTACGCCTCGTAGCGGCACCGCATTCCCCGTTTCCTCGGCCCGCGGCGCGGCTTCGATCCAGTCGAAGTCACCGCCCGTGCTGCCGAGGTTTGCGGTTGAGTTCAAGATAATCAGGTCGAGGCCCTTTTGCACCAGTTTCCGGCGGGCCTCCGCGTGAGTCGGATCGGCCTCCAGCGCAAACCCAACAAGGGTTCGCGCCCCCTTCTCCGCCCCGCGATTCGACAGAACATCAGGGTTGCGCACGAGTTCGAGCTGCCACGTGCCGTCCCCTTTCTTCCGTTTTCCGGGGATTCTGGCGGCTGGGCGATAGTCAGCAACTGCGGCAGTTGCCACGAAAGCATCGACGTCTGGCCACAAGTTTCGAGCAATGTCGTCGAGGTCACGCGCTGACGTAAAGCCATGGATCTCGATGCCGTCAGGCACATCCAGCGGCGCGACCGGCCCCAACGCCAAGTGCACTTGGCACCCTTGCTCGAGCGCCGCGACCGCAACAGCCCGCCCCATGCGACCGCTGGATGCGTTCGACAGGAAGCGCACGTCGTCGATGTACTCACGCGTGGGACCGGCGGAGATCAGCACCGTCGGGCGACGTGTCATGACGAAACGGTGCGCAACACGTCCGCCACCGCTTCCTCGATGTCATTCTCGAGGGCCAGGCGCCCGGCACCGTGGGAACCGCAGGCCAAGTGCCCAACAGCAGGCTCGACGAAGCGGATCCCACGCTCGCGCAGCAGCGCAACGTTGGCCTGCACAGCAGGGTGCGCCCACATCTTGTCGTTCATCGCCGGCGCCACGACGACCGGACCGGTGTAGGCGAGGAGGCTCAAGTTGACGATATCGTCGCCAAAGCCGTGCGCGGCGCGCGCCAGAAAATCGGCGCTCGCCGGGGCGACGACAAACACGTCACCGGCGAGGCCAGCGTCGACATGTTCGGGTCGGTGTTCGGTGACTTCGGGGGCTTGCCAGATGTCGGTAACGACCGGTTGGCGGGTCACTGATTGAAAAGTCAGCGGCGTCACGAAGCGCGTCGCCGCGGGGGTCATCAGGACTCGCACCTGGGCCCCATACTGGGTCCACGTCGATGCGAGTCCTGCGACCTTGTAGGCCGCGATTCCTCCGGTCACGCCGAGAAGAATAGTACGCTCCTCGTATGCGCTTGCCAGTGGATCACACCCCACGGGTAACTCCCTACTTCTTGGTCGGGTTGAGTAGCGCCGACAGCTCCTTGATCCGCTGCTCTTTGATCTTCTTGATGTCAGAGCCGTAGATCTCGCGCTCAGCGCCTTCGCCACTGCTTGGCTGTTCTGCCGCGCGGCGACGAGCCACTTCGTCCAGGAACGTCGTATCGCAATCGTCGCGCTCCCCGAGTTCGATCTTGTCCTCGAGAATCTCCTGCACGATGATCTTCATCAGGTTCTTCTTCGGATCGCGCATTTCGACAAGCGGGCGCGCGCCTCGCTTCAGCTCAACCATGCGCTTCTGAATCAACGAGGTGAGCCGAATCTTGCCGCCCACCTTCTTGACCAGGGAATCCTCGACATCGATGTCAAGCACGCTCGGTCTCCTTCCTGGCTAGAAACCCCGCTGGCTTCGAGCCTCTATGTTTCTGCGTTGCCAAGTTCACTCTTGCAGCCGCGAGACGATCTCAGCGATCTCCTCGACGGCTCGGTCCAGGTCGTCGTTGACGACCCGATGGTCGTATCGGTCCTGCCGCGCAAGTTCACCCTGCGCGTTGTCGAGGCGGCGTTGGATCGCAGCCTCGTCGTCACTCTCTCGGGAGCGAAGACGTCGCTCCAATTCTTCTAGGCTGGGTGGTAGCAGGAACACGAAAGTTGCGTTGGTTCCCAGCTCCATCAACCTCTCTGCACCCTGCACGTCGATGTTCAGGAGCACTCTGTGCCCTGCGCGCAGCTGCTTCTCTAAGGGTGTCCATGGCGTGCCGTACAAGTTGCCATGAACTTCGGCGTGCTCGAGGAACTCCCCTTCCTGAATCCCCGCCTCGAACGCCGCTCGCGTGTGGAAGAAGTAGTCAACTCCGTCCTGCTCCCCAGCGCGCGGCGCCCGCGTCGTCGCGGTGATCGCGCGCTTGCAGGTCCCGCGAGCCAACAGACGGTCGACGATCGCGGTCTTGCCGACGCCGCTGGGCCCCGACACGACGACGATCTTTCCCGGCCACTCGTTCTCACCCGCCATTTCCGCCACTACTCAATGTTCTGCGTTTGCTCACGCAAACGATCGATCTCGGTCTTGAGCTCGACGACGACCGTCGAAAGCTCTAGCTGATTCACCTTGGCCGCGGTCGTGTTCGCCTCGCGCAACATCTCCTGCGTCAAGAAGTCGAGCTTGCGACCGACACGACCTCCGGTCTCGATGCACTCCTTGTAGTGATCGACGTGACCGCGCAGCCTGCCGACCTCCTCGGTGATGTCTGACTTCTCCACCAAGATCGCTACTTCTCGCAGGACGTCACCGGCGGCGACATCGACTCCCGCGTCGCCGAGGAACTCTTCCAAACGCGCCAAATAGCGCTTCCGGTTGTCGGCGGTAATCGTCGGCAACCGGTCTTCCAACTGCTGCACACAGGCAGAGATCTCCACGAGGATCCGCGTCATTTCGTCGACGAGATGCGAACCCTCCCGCAACTGCATCGACTGCAACTTCTCCAGCGCCTGCTCCACGGCTTGATCGACGACGGCGATCACAGCTTCTTGGTCATCCTCTTGGTGCCGGGCCGGGCGCACAACGCCATCGATCCGCAGCAGGTCGCGCAGGTGCAACTCACCATCCGGGTCGATCTCTTGGCCGAGCTCCACCGCCTGGCGATGCAGCTGTCGCACGAGATCCAAGTCGAGTTCGTACCGCCCAGCGTCAGTCGCCCGCTGTACTTGCAATGCCAACTGTATCGAGCCGCGCCCGGCACGTTCGCGCACGCGGGCGTCGACGACTTCTTGAATCCAAGGCAGGTCGTCCGGAATCCGGGACGTGACCTTCAAGTAGCGGTGATTCACCGATCGAATCTCGACCGATACCGCCAGGTCGCCCGCTTCGTGCGTTGCCGCCCCGAAGCCGGTCATGCTGCGGATCGGTCCCGCCACGCGTTATTGCCCTCCCGCGGTTCCCGGAGCAGGCTGCGGCGTCGCAGCGTCGCCGTTCGGCGTCTCGGTCGGCGGCGTACCTGCGGGCGACGTCCCGGCCGGCTGCGTCGTAATCGGCGTCACGTTCACGGGCGGCGTACCTGTGTTGCCAGGCGGAGTCGTGCCCGGCGGTGTGCCCGGGACGTCTCCCGGCGCCGGCGGCAGCGTTCCCGGGTCGGCCGTACCAACGCTGGCCGAAGGGGCTTCATCGTCTGGCGCGGCGCTGGTGCCTTCGTCAACCGCTTGCAACACACCAACCAAGACGCACAGCGCAACGAACGAACATGCCAAGATCGTCGTGAACTTGGCCAACTCCTTCTGCCCTTTGGCGCCGAGCAACTCACCACCACCACCGCCGCCGCCAAAGGCACCGGTCAATCCACCGGCGCTCGAGTCTTGGATCAAGACGATCCCGATCAGCAGCAGCGCGACGAACGCGAGCAAAATGCAAAGAAAGATGATCACTGGGCTACTCCGCTAGTTGTTCAATGCCACATCGAGGATCCCTAGGAACGATTCGGCGCTCAAACTTGCACCGCCGATCAGGGCGCCATCGATGTCGGGATCCTTCAGGAGTCCCGCGGCGTTTTCTGGTTTCACGCTCCCGCCATACAACAGCGGGACTTTTTGGCTCCAATTGTCGCCGGCGAATTCCGCCAGCCGGTTTCTCAAGAACCGATGCACCTCGGCCGCTTGTTCAGGAGTCGCATTGCGACCCGTCCCAATCGCCCAAACCGGTTCGTACGCAATGACCAGCGGCCCTTGCACGACAACGTCGCGCGAGGGCTGCAACCCGGCGTACAGCTGCCGGGCAACGACCTCAAAGGTCTCGCCCGCATCGCGCTCCGCGTCCGTTTCCCCGACGCAGAGGATCGGCGTCAGCTCTGCACGCAGCGCTGCTGCCACTTTCTCACCAACGCTCGCATCAGTCTCTCCGAACAGCTGACGCCGTTCCGAATGGCCGACGACGACGTACAAAGCACCGAACTCGCGCAGCAGCGCGCCGTTGACAGCACCCGTGAACGCGCCCCAATCGTTGACGGTCAGATCCTGACCACCCAACGCAACGACGCGATGCGCAACTTCGCTTTGTGCCTCGAGCAAACCGAGGTACGGATAGGGAGGACACACGACAACTCGGACTTCTGAAGTTCCAGACACGCCGCGGGCGGATGCTCCAGCACAAACTTCCTGGAACAGTTGTTCACCTTGGGTGCGCGGGGGATTCAGCTTCCAGTTCCCGGCGATGATCGTCGGTCTGGTCACGTACTCCTCGGGGGACGCGAGAGAAATGCGAATTTGGTCCAATACGTCAAGTGACGTTACTATCCACCACCAAACGGCATAGGATAGTTCCTCGACTACATCGGGTCAACAGTGGCCAGGTCTTGATCCGGCGCCCTGCACCGGCTGACCAAAACGTCATAAGTAACTACAAAAATGCGCTTTACAGCGCTCCGCTAGGAGTTTCCCATGTTCCGCCTCGGTGGAAAGCTCGTGATCGGGGTCGTTCATCTGCTCCCCCTGCCCGGAAGCCCGGCCTACGGCGGCAATCGGCAGGCAATCCGGACCGCGGCTCGCCGCGACGCCACGGCGTACCTCGAAGGGGGCTGCCACGGCATCATCGTCGAGAACCACGGCGACGGTCCGTTCTTCAAGAACGACGTCGGCCCAGCCGTCGTTGCAGAGATGACGCATGCAGCAGCGGCAGTCGTGTCACTTCTCGATGACCGCCATTGCCTCGGCATCAATGTGCTCCGCAACGACGCGTCCGCTGCGTTGTCGATCGCGGCGGCGGTCGGGGCTCACTTCATCCGAGTCAACGTGCACACCGGTTCGATGTACACCGACCAAGGCTTGATCGAGGGGCGCGCCGCAGAGACGCTGCGACTCCGCAGGGCGCTGGAAACCGATGTGGCGATCTTCGCCGACATCGCCGTCAAACACGCGATCCCACCGGCCGGTTTCGACCGTGCGCGCGCGGCTCGCGATTGCGTCGGACGTGGCGGCGCCGATGGCTTGATCGTAACGGGCGCAGCTACCGGCGCCCCCACTTCCGAGGGAGAGATCCTCGAAGTGAAAAGCGCGGCCCCAAAACATCCAATCCTCGTGGGAAGTGGCGTTACCGCTGCTACCGTCGGTCCGCTGCTGGGGATCGCGGACGGCGTCATCGTCGGAACGTCGCTGAAAGAAGGCGGTGACGTACACAACCCCGTCGATGCCAAGCGGGTCGCTGAATTCGTCCGCAACGCAACGTAGCTCGTCTACAGAATGCTGCCGTCGAAGGCGCCCGGCAACAGCTCACCGATCGTCGTTCGCGTAAACTCTCCATCGGCTGCGGCGAGGAGCACCGGCAACGCGCCGTCTGTCGAGAATTCGCTGAGCACTTGCCTGCAAGCTCCGCAGCAAGAAGCCCCGGTCTCCGTCGCGACGGCAATCGCAAGAAACTGCTGGTGCCCTTCCGACACCGCCTTGAACACGGCGGTTCGTTCGGCGCAGCAAGTCAGACCGTAGCTCGCGTTCTCGACGTTGCACCCGGTGAAAACGGTGCCGTCGACGCAGAGCAACGCAGCACCAACCAAGTAGTTCGAATACGGAGCGTAGGCTCGGTCACGCGCCGCCAGTGCGGAGGCAACTAAGCTCTCTTCGTTGACGGCCAACGTCACTTCCTTCCACCGGAGGTTCGCAACTGCTACTGGTTGATGACGGTTGTCACAACATGCCTACGAAGCTGCATAGTAACTCGGAGCGCAGAGCCCTGCACGCTGGAACCATCACGGCGACGCAGCGTTACCAGTCAAGGTGGACGCTGACCTCACGACCGCCCGGCCCGCCGCGGAAGCTCTGCATCGGGAACCGGGACTCTTCGTTCTTTGCGAGTGGACGAATGCTGAAGTCGAGACCCGGCGGCACACCGGAGAAGCTGGCAGTTCCATCGGGGGCGATCCGGCTGACGTAGGCTGCGGAAACAACGCCGAAGCGCCACGTTTCACTGCCCTCGAGCGGCACCAACAGCAAGCCCAGCATCGGCTTCGCGGAACTCGGAACGTGTACCGTCACGCGGCAGCCCTTCCGCACCGGCAGCGGCACCCGCACCGCCGCGTCCTCGACGACGAAGCTCGCTTCGCCATAGAGATTCGGACCACCCCGATCGTCCGGGACGGCGAAGGCTGCGTAACGACCCGGCGGCAACAGCGTGCGCGCCACTCTGCGCCGCATCGATACCCTCTGCGCTGAATCGAGCTTCTTCACGAAGTAGCGCAACGGCACCACATCGCTGCCGCGGTCGAAGGCTGGTTCGAATTCGACCCAGACTTCGTTGCCAGTCGAGGTACCGGGTTGGCCGCTCCACGACTCAGGCTGCGCTTCCTCTGGCCTTGCAAACATGAAGACTGCCAGATAGCCAACCGCTCCGACGAGAACGATCACCGAGAGAACGCCGAGCACAGTCGCTGGTTTCATCGATCCCGACCTACAATCCCATGTATTCGCGTTGGAAGATCTCGATCGCGGGGATCAAGTCTTGCGGCTCCGTCAGGGTCCCCCGAAACAGATCGCCCAACTGCGCGACTCGCTCGGGAACGTTCGATATGTTGAAGTCTGCTGGATCCAACGAAGGAGTCAGCTCGTCCCAGTCGAGGGGTGTCGATACCGAGGCGGCCGGCGTCGGACGGACGACATAGGGGGGCACGACCGTCTGCCCCTTGTGATTCTGCATGAAGTCGATATAGACGCGGCCACCCCGCTGTGACACGGACCGTTCGACCGTGGCGATATCTGGATGCTCGCGGCAGACGTAGCGGGCGATCCCCTCGCCGAACATGCGTCCTTGTTCGTACGTGTAGTGTGGTATCAACGGAATCACGATGTGCAGCCCGCTCTTGCCAGATGTCTTCAACCACGCCTGCAGCCCGATCCCCCGCAGCAGCTTGCCGATCGCTCGCGCAACACGAACGACTTGCGGAAACGGCGAACCGTCCGGATCGAGATCCAACACGTGCCAGTCAGGGGTATCGAGCGAGCCGAGCTGCGACATCCACGGGTGGATGTCGATGCTGCCGAGGTTGGCGAGGTACAACAGCGTGTCACGGTCGTTACAGATCACGTACCGCGTATCGCCCATGGTTTCGGTCAGAACCCAGTCGGGTGTGTGGTCCGGCGCGTTGTGATTGTAGAACGACTTGCCATCGATGCCGTCGGGAAAGCGAAACATGTGCAACGGCCGGTTGTGCATGTACGGCAGTGCGACCTCGGCGATCGCTGCGTAGTAGTCGATCAGGTCCCCCTTGGTGTAACCCAAGTCGGGGAAGTAGACCTTCTCCCGATTCGTGAACTTGACCTTGGTCTTGCGGGCGCTCGGCGCCGACGCCGAGATCTTCTCGAGGACGTCGCCATCTGCCCCACTGTCGTGCCCGGCCGCGATGCGGCGCCACCTCGGCGACTTGCCGGCACGGTAGGGACTGCTGCCATCCTTTGCGATAACCCCCGGCAGCCCGGCCCCGACCACCACCTCCGCCAACTGCTCCCCTTCGCCAACGACGTGATCGACGTACAGCAAGTGCGGGCTCTCTGGAATCAACGTCGCCAGCAACGTCTTACGATCGCGCAGCGGTAGCTTCGCGAGGCGCCACTCATCGTAGTAGAGGACGTCAAACGCATAGTAATGCAGAGGGCGTTCGTTGTGACCCGCAAGGCGTTCCGCAGCCAGCTCAGCGCTCGGTCGGCCGTTGTCATCGAGCACGACCAAGACCCCATCGAGAACGACATCTTCCCCTCGCAACCGCAGTAGCTCGGCCTCGAGCGATTCGGCAGCGGGCACCGGCAGCTTCTTCTTGCCGACTCGGTACGTGATCTTCTCCGCGTCGCGGATAGCGAACGCCCGACACCCGGCGAACTCCATCTCGAACAGCCAGTCGGGGTCGGAGAACGCTGCAACCTCGGCGCTCGCCCGCATCGGCAATCCGGCCGCTGGCGGCGCGGCCGCTTCCGCCGCCGCGAGATCGAGTGCAAACGGGTACGGCGGGTCGTCTTCGCCTCGGGCATAGACGTCACTTCGCCCCTTGAACAGCAGCCAACCGTTCTCTTCCTTCGTCGTCTTGACCATGTGCCATTCGCCCCGCAGGCGCTGCCCAAACAGCACGACCTCGAGCTTGCCGCCCTCGAGACCGGCCTCGCCATCGGCGTTGACGAGCTCGTAGCGCCCCGCATCCCAGATCTCCATCGTGCCAGCGCCGTACTGCCCCTTCGGGATCACTCCCGAGAACGTCTCGTACAGGAGTGGATGATCCTCGGTGCGCATCGCGAGGCGCTTCTCTTTCGGGTTGTACGAGAAGCCGCGCGGCACTGCCCACGACTTCAGCGTCCCCTGCATCCGCAGGCGCAAGTCGTAGTGAAGATGCGTCGCTTCGTGGCGATGGATCACGAAGGTGTGCGCATTCGGGTCCCCCGCGTCGCCGTCCCCAGTCGGTTCGGTCGTCTGCGAGAAGTCGCGTTTCTTGTGGTACTCGTCGAGGCTCTTCTTCGGCATTCGCTCGCTTTGAGGCTGTTGTGTTGGCACGAGGCAACGAGCACGGGGCGCGAGCGCCGTGGCCGAACCCCAGGTCTCGGTTCTTTACGTTGTGCTGTTACACGTTACCAGAGCGTCACTTACAGAGGAACTAGCCACTCCAAAGTCGGCATCGTGGCGTGATTTCCCCTTGCGCCGCCGCGGGTCTCAGACGATATAGTCATGGGTTCAAATGCCGTAGTCCGCCGCAATTACGACTCCGGCTGCAATGACATTGGAAGGCTCATAACATGGCGCCTCGCTCGAGCTGGAAGGGCTTCCTGAAGCTCAGCCTCGTCTCTGTCCCCGTCAAGGCCTACACGGCCAATGCGACCGGGGCCGACATCCGGCTAAATCAGCTACACGAAGAGTGCAACAGCCGCATTCAGTACAAGAAGCGTTGCCCGATCCACGGTGAAGTTGCCAACGACGAGATTGTCAGCGGCTACGAGTACGCCAAGGGCAACTACGTCGTCGTCGATCCTGGCGAGCTCGACAAGCTCCGCACCGAGAACGACAAGTCGGTCAACATCGACGGCTTCATCGCCCCCGACGAAATCGACCCGGCGTACTTCTCTGGTCGTACCTACTACCTGATCCCCGACGGCCCGGTCGGGCAGAAGCCGTACAGCCTGATGCGGCAGGTAATGTATGACGAGAACCTCTACGCCATCTCGCGAACCGTAATCGCCGGCAAAGAGCAGCTGGTCCTCGTGCGCCCCGTCGGGAAGTGCTTGGCCATGTCTGTGATCAGCTACGACAGCAAGGTCAAGAACGTGACCGCGTTCGAGGACGAGATCGAAGACCAAGACCTTCCCGCGGCCGAATTGAAGCTGACGAAGACGTTGGTCGATGCGACCCTGGTCGAGAACTTCGACCTCGGCAAGTACGAAGACCAGTACACGCAGAAGTTAACCCAGCTGATCGAGGCCAAAGTCGCCGGTCAAGAGATCGTCGCCGCTCCCGACCCGGAGGAGCCCAAGATCGTGAACCTGATGGACGCGCTGAAGCAGAGCGTGGCCAACGCCCAAGTCGAGTCGAAGTCCGGCAAGACAGCGAAGAAGGCCACTAAGAAGAAGGCGTCGAAGAAGAAGATCTCCAAGAAGCTGTCCCCCAGCGAGAAGCCGAAGAAGACTACTCGTGCCAAGAAGAGCGGCTAGCAGCGCTCGCGCGCTTGTAGCGGTACGGGGCCTCCTCACCAAGGAGCCTCGTCACCAAGGAGCCCCGTGACCGCGAAAGCGCCCCTTCCCGCGACCGTAAAGCCCATGCTGGCGAAGCTTCGCAAAGACCCGTTCACGTCCGATGAGCATGTGTTCGAGATCAAGTGGGACGGGATGCGAACACTGGCCTTCGTCGACGACGGCGGCTACCGGATCCACAACCGCCGCCTCACTTCACACGGCGCCCGCTACCCCGAACTCGAGTTCCTCGCAGCGCTGCCGACCGGTACCGTCGTCGATGGCGAATTGGTCGTCCTGGAGGACGGGAAGCCCAACTTCAGCCGCATGATGGGGCGTGAACACGCACGCGATCCACTGAAGATCCGGGCCTTGGCGGCGACGACTCCGTGCACCTACGTCGTCTTCGACCTCCTCTATCGCAACTACGAACCGCTGCTGAAACAGCCGCTCATCGAGCGCCGCGCGCGGCTGCAAGAGTTGATCGAGCCGCATCAGTCGGGGTTCCTCATGCTGTCCGACGGGATCGTCGGCGACGGCACCACCTTCTACGAGCATGCTTGCGCGCAGGAACTCGAGGGGATCGTCGCCAAGAAGCTCAATAGCCGCTACCGCCCCGGTCACCGCGGCGATTCGTGGCAGAAGATCAAGCGCTGCCAAGAGCTCCAATGCGTGATCATCGGCTACCAAGTCGGCGAGGGAGAGGTGCGCAGCCTCGTCATCGCCGCCCCCGACGATGACGGCCAGCTGCGTTGCGTGGGCAAGGTCGGGAGCGGTCTCGATGGCGAGATCCGGGCACAACTCACGCCGGCGCTGGCCGACCTGCACCGCGATGAACCGCTGGTTCCAAACGCCCACGACGCCCAGTGGATCGACCCGGGGCTGTACTGCATCGTGCATTTCCTCGAGCACACGACGGGCGGCGATCTTCGCGCACCGGTCTTCAAAGAGCTGATCATCGACTCGTAGTGAGGCGATCGATCCCCCCGAATACAGCGTAGCGGGGTTGCAGCCCCACACCATTCGCCCGTAAGCTTGGTTCCACAGCTCTCGAAACGCCGCGAGATCTGGGCATGGAATACAGCATCGTGGATGCTAGGGGATCAACGTGATCGCGCTCAAAGGAATAGAGGTCGCCATCTCGGGGCGCCTCGCCAGCATGACCCACGGAGCGGCGGCAGCGCTCATCGCAAAGTCCGGTGGGCAGTACGTCGCGCAACCTTCAGCCCATACGTCGTACGTCGTCTTGGGGCAAGAGGGCGCGTCGCAAACAGACCCCACGCAACCTACACGGGTCGTGCAGCGAGCCCGGGAACTGCAGCGCGATGGTGTCGAGCTCGAGATACTGACCGAACGCGAGTTCCTGCGGAAGCTCGTGACCAGCGACGATCCCGACGAAGTGCAAACGCTGTACACGATCCCCGAACTCAGTCGCTTGCTGGGCGTTTCGGGCCATCGAATCCGCACCTGGATCCGGCGCGGCCTACTTTCGCCAACGGAGAATCGCGGAGGAATCGACTACTTCGACTTCGAGCAAGTCGCCATCGGCCGCATGCTGCAGGGGCTCGTCCGCTCTGGTGCACGCCCCGAAGAGCTGCAGCGTCGCTTGGGACGACTGCAGCAGTGGTTGACTGCCGACGCCGAGACCGAAGCCGGAGACTCGATCGTCACCGACGACAGCGGCGCACTGCGGGTTCGATTGGAAGACGGTAGCGTCGCCGACGATGAAGGCCAGCTGCAGTTCGACTTCGCGCCGCGCAAGAGCGCTCGGATCACGCAGGTGCAGCCACATGCACCCGCGCACCGCCAGATGCACCCGTTCCATGCCGCAGGGTGCTCGGACGAACCGTGGTTCACGACCGGATCATCGTACGAGGAGCGGGGTGCGCTCGAAGAAGCAGAGCGCGCCTATCGGCGCGCGTTGGAGACCGAAGGGCCACGCCCCGAAATCCTCTTCAATCTCGGCAACGTGCTCTACAACCTCGACCGCACCGCTGACGCCGCGCAGTGCTTCCTGAGTGCCGTGGAACTCGACGCTGGCTACGTCGACGCCTGGGGCAATCTCGGCATCGCGCTGACGGATCTTGGCCAAGGTCCCGAGGCGTTGGCAGCGTACCACGAAGCACTGACCCTGAATCCCGATCACGCCGACACGCACTACAACCTGGCCGAAACGCTGTACCAGATGGGACGCATTCGTCAGGCCCGAGAACACTGGCGTATCTACCTGCAGAAGGACCCGCAAAGCCCGTGGGCCAACCACGTGCGGCATCGCCTGCTGCAAGAAAAAGGGTAGATCACGGTGGTTGGGTGACGCTTCCTCCGTACGCCGAGCAGATTCGGACCGCACTTGCCACCAGCGCCGACACGCAGAACCCCTCCCGGCCTCAAGACCGGATGGCTGCAGTCGTGCTACCGCTGCTGGGCGGGAGCGCGCCATCGTTTGTCGGCATCCTGCGAGACGATCGTGGACCTCACGGGGGACAGTTTGCGCTGCCCGGCGGCGCTGCCGACCCCACGGATGCCAATAGTTGGGGCACGGCCGTGCGTGAGATGCGCGAAGAGGTTGGCCTCGGACAAGAGATGCTGCCGCTCGGGCAACTCGGGGAGTACAACACCGTCATCAGCGGCTACCGCGTGCTGGTTCACGTCGGCTTCGTTCCGACATCGCAGTCGTGGACACCGCAACCCGGTGAAGTGGAGGCCGTCCTCGAGATCCCGATTGCGCAACTGCTCCCCGACTTCGCGCAGATGCCGCAAGTCGACGATGTCTGGACGCTGCCAATCAGCAATGGCTTCGAATTCGATGCCCAACGCTTCGTCGTCGCGGGGGAGCTGCCTCCAAGAGGCCGCGGCCATCGCTTGCGAATGCAAGAACGGGAAGAAGAGATGCCCTTCATCTGGGGGCTGACCGCGCGGATCCTCTACGACTTCCTGCGCCTGGCGTGGCCGCACGACAGCGGCTAGCCGCGGGCGCTCCCTCGCATCTTCGTCCCCAGCACCTTCGCCACCAACACCCGTAGATCTCGCCGCTCTTGCGCCTGCATCGCAGCCGTGTAGACGGTGCCGACGAAAACCACCGCCCCGGCGACAACGCACCCAATCAGTGCCAGCCAAGTGTCTGGCACGATCCACTCTCGCAACCCCCACCAGACCGCCGCGGCAACCAGGGCCGGGAGCACTCCCGGCACCAACGTCTTCGACAACCACACCGCAAACGGCGTCGCCGCGACCGCATTCCCCATCGGCAGCATCAACAGCGGGTTCAGAATCAGCACCGGGATCATACCGGTCACGGCACCGCGGGCGCCCATCTCGAGAAAGCAGACGCAATAGATCGTGACGCCGAAGGCGGCGACGTTCACGGCCAGCGATCGCAAAGCGATCGTCTTCAGGCGCCCCTGCACCGCCGCCAGACGCCCCAGCATCCCAAGCGCACTGCGCAGCGTCATCAACAGCATCGTGACGCTCAAGACAGCGACGATCATCTCGATGTCGACGTCGAGGTGTCCCAGGTAGAGCGTGACCACCTCCCAGCGATACACGAGCAGCGGCGCAGCCACGAACGTCGCCAACCATAGGCTATAGCGCCCCCCGTTCAGATATGCCGCCCGCAAGCGATCCTGCTGGCCCTGGGCGTGCATTGCGACCAACGGGGGCATCAGCGGGTATAGGATGCTCTGCAGCAGTGTCTGCATGCGATTGTCGACGAAGCTCCCCAGCGAGTAGCTGACGACATCGAGCGGACTGCCGAAGTTCGTCAACAGCGTTGGTGTCAAAGCTTGGCGCGCCGATCCGCCGATCCGCCGCACGAGGTTCCATGCGCCGAACGACAACAGCTCCGGAACAATGCGCCAGTCGATCGCCGAGAAACGAAAGCCGAGCGCCGGCACCAGCAGCCGCGTACACACGATCTCGGTCAGTCGCATCAAGAACTCAGCGGTGACCGTCGCGACGATGACCCACAATACACTGGTACTGACGCTCGTCAGCAGCACCAAGAGGAGGGTGCAGCGAATGATTTCCTTCAGCAATCCTATGACGCTGTGCACGACGAATCGCTGCCGGACGAAGAAGCCGACCGCAAACACCGCTGTTGCCAGTCGGAACGAGACTCCGGCAACGAGGATGCATAGCATCTTCTGCACTAGCGATTTCGATTCGGCAGTCAACTTCAGGAACCCGTCGACCTGCCAGGCCGCTACCAAACCGATCGCCAGCACCAGCCCACCCACACCGATCAACACCGGAAACATCGTAGACGCGATCGCTGTAACGCGCTGCTGATCGTCGCGACTGTAGGCTTCCACGACGTAGCGCCCCAGGCTCGACGTGAAGATCATCGAGACTACCGGCACGAGAAGCGTCAGGCTCTGCAGGATCGATAGGTACTGATACTGATCGACGGGGACGCGATCGAGGAGATACCGATTCAGCCACAAGAAGAACGAGATGTTGAGCAGAAAGGTCAAGCCGGTGCTCAAACCGTTGATCACCGAGACCTTGCGGCTGATCGGGACTCGCTCGTTCTGTCTACTGCTCATGTTCGCATCTCCCGTGATCGGCGCAGTGATCTGACCGAGACTGGGGCGAGAACACAAGAGCGTGGTTGCAACCCGAGACCGCCGCGAACGCTAACGGTCCCCCCTTGACAAGCATCCGGCCCCAAGCCTCTACTGAGACGGTCTGACTGCCCAAAACCCCGAACGACGGCGAACGATGCCTCTACCGACCCCATTCCACGCGCGCACCGCGCCGTTGTGCGAGAGCTACCAGTGGAAAGACTGGAGCGGCTTCGCATCAGTGTGCCGCTACGAGACGCACCATCTCATGGAGTATCACGCGATCCGGCACTCGGCCGGGATCCTCGACATCTCGCCGCTGCAAAAGTACCGGGTCCGGGGCACCGACGCGGCGTCGTTTCTGGCCTGGGTCATGACTCGCGACGTGCGGACGCTAGCGCCGAGCCGAGTGCAATACGCGTGCTTCTGCGATCCCGATGGTCATGTGATCGACGACGGCACAGTCGCCCACCTTGGCCCAAACGACTACCGGGTAACGGCAGCCAGCCCAACGTTCCAATGGCTGTGGCGCCAATCGCGCGGCTTCGACGTCGAGATCGAGGACGAGACCGATCGTGTCGCAGCTCTGGCTGTTCAGGGTCCGCGCGCTCGCGACGTGATCTACGCCGCGACCGATGACGACGCGCTGCGGCGCTTGCGCTTCTTCCGCGTTGCCGAAACGACGCTGGCCGGATGTCGGGTGCAGATTTCGCGCACGGGGTACACCGGTGACCTCGGCTTCGAGGTCTGGCTCGATGCTGGCGATGCCGTCAACGTCTGGGACGCTGTCGTCGCCGCCGGCAGCGACTACAGCGCCCGTCCCGTCGGACTCGACGCGCTGGACATGACGCGCATCGAGGCGGGGTTCGTGTTGCAAGGTTTCGAGTACTTCAGCGCCACGCGTTGTATCGAGAGGCTACGCTCGACGCCGTACGAAGTCGGTCTCGGCTGGACCGTCGACCTCGAACGAGACCCGTTCATCGGCCAACAAGCGCTCCGCAGCCGACAGCACCAACCGGCCTCCTTGCTGGTTGGCCTCGTCAGCGACTGGGAGGAGCTCGAGCGGATCTACAACGACGTCGAACTGCCCCCTCATCTGCCCGACGCGGCGTGGCGTGACGCCGTCCCAGTCTACCTAGGCCGGCAGCAGGTCGGACAAGCAACGAGTGGTTGTTGGTCACCACTGCTGAAGCAAAACATCGCTCTGGCCTCGATCCACCCTGAGTATGCAGCGCTAGGGACGAGGCTCGAGATCGAACACACCGTGGAGTATCGCCGTCAACGGGTAACTGCGGTCGTCAGCCACCGCCCGTTCTTCGATCCCCCGCGCAAACGCGGCAAGGAGAAACGGCGATGACCTACGATGCGATCGTCGTCGGCGGCGGCCACAACGGCCTGACTTGCGCGGCGTACTTGGCACGGGCTGGCCGCAAAGTCCTGATCCTCGAACGCCGCCACGTCCTCGGTGGTGCGGCAGTGTCCGAAGAGGTCCATCCAGGTTTCACGTTTTCGGTATGTTCGTACGTCGTCAGCTTGCTGCGGCCGCAGATCATTCGCGACCTGCAGCTCCCGCGCTTCGGGCTCGACCTGATCCCGCTGGAGAGCACGTTCACGCCGCTGCCGGACGGCGACCACCTGCTGCGCACGGCCGACCCAGAGTTCTCGCGTCGCCAGATCGCGCGCTTCAGTCCGTCCGACGCGGAGGTCTATCCAGAGTTCGGCCTCGCAATGACACGACTCGCGCGCTTCGCGCAGCCAATTCTCGAACAAGCCCCGGCCGACCCGCTATCGTTCGACCCAAGGCAGCTGCTCGAACTGCTGCGCCTTGGCAATGACATGCGACAACTCTCCGGCGACGACCAAGCGCTGCAAGCTCGCTTGTTGTCCATGAGTGCCGTCGACTTTCTCGACCGCTGGTTCGAATCGGAAGTGCTGCGCGCGTCGATGTCGATCAGTGGCATCATCGGTACCTTCCTTGGCGTGCGCTCGCCTGGCTCGGCCTACGTACTGCTGCATCACTACATGGGGGACATCGACGGCGCGTTTCGCTCGTGGGGCATCTCCCGCGGCGGCACTGGGCAGGTGAGCATGGCGATGGCTCGTTCGGCGCAACACTACGGCGCTGAGATTCGCACCGAAGCTGGGGTGTCGAAGATCATCGTCGAGGATGGGATCGCCCGTGGCGTTGTTCTCGACAATGACGAGGAGATCCGCGCGTCGACGGTGATCTCCGGCGTGGATCCGCGTCGCACCTTCCTCGGACTCGTCGGACGCGAGCATCTCGAAGACGATTTCGTGACTGGACTCGAGCGTTACAAGTACCGCGGCAGCTCTGGCAAGGTGAACCTGGCCCTCGATCGGCTCCCAGAGTTCAAGAGCTTGCCAGGCGACGGGCAGCACCTGCGCGGAGACATTACGATTGCACCAGGAATCGACTACCTCGAGCGCGCCTACGATGAGGCCAAGTACGGTGCGTATTCGCGACGTCCATTCCTCGACATCGTCATCCCGTCGCTACTCGACCCGACCGTTGCGCCTCCAGGCAAACACGTCATGTCGATCTTCGTGCAGTATGCGCCGTACCATCTCAGTGGCGGAGCAGAGACTTGGCCGCAACACCGCGAAGCATTCGGCGACACGGTCATCGATACTTTGTCTGAATACTGCCCTGGAATCGCCGACAGCATCCTCCACCGGCAAGTGTTGACGCCTTGGGATCTGGAGCAGGAGTTCGGCCTGACAGAAGGCAACATCTTCCACGGCGAACTGGGGGTCGATCAGCTCTTCTTTCAACGGCCGATCCCCGGTTGGAGTCGCTATCGGTCTCCCGTTCAAGGGCTCTGGATGTGCGCTTCGGGCACACACCCCGGCGGGGGCGTCATGGGCGCTCCAGGGTACAACGCGGCCCGCATGATCCTCGGAGGATGACGTAGATGTTCGATGCCATCGTGATCGGTGCTGGCACCAACGGACTCAGCGCTGCAGCTCGCCTCGCGCGTTCAGGGGTCCGGGTCGCAGTTGTCGAGCAGCGTCCTGTAGTTGGCGGGCTGGCCGCCCGCGAAGAATTCCATCCCGGCTACTTCACGCCTGGAATTCTGCATGACTCGAGCCGCGTAGCCGCACGCGTCGTCGAAGAACTCGACTTGCAGCATCACGGACTCAAGCGCCGCGCTTCGCGGCTGCCCGTCTACTCTCCGGCCATTGACGGCACCGACTTGCTGCTCCATGCCGATCCTGAAGTCGCAGGCAAGGAGCTGGGCGCGTTGTCGCTGGCCGAACGAGATGCCTATCGCGACTGGCGGCGCTTGCTCGCACGGATCGCACCGTTTGTAACGCGCATGCTGTCGGAAGCACCACCGCAACTCGGGGCCACGTCTCTCAGCGCCGGTTGGGAGTGGCTCAAAGCGGGTGTCGGACTGCGCCGCCTCGGCAAGGACGACGTACGCACGCTGCTACGAGTCGCGCCGATGAGTCTCGCTGACTCGTTGAGCGAGTGGTTCCAGACAGACGTCCTCCAAGCGCAGCTCGCCGCGCCGGCGCTGCTAGGCAGCTGGGGTGGCCCATGGTCCCCCGGCACGACACTGCCGCTCTTGCTCCATGAGGCAACGGCACTCCCCGATATCGCCGGTGGATCGCCTGCGTTCGTCGCGGCACTCAAGAGTTCCTGCGATGCCGAACAGGTCGAGTTCTTTCTGGGCACCCGGGTGCACCAAATCACTCTCGAGTCTGGGCGCGTCCGCGGCGTGACGCTGAGCAACGGCGAGACCCTCGATGCTCCGTGCGTCTTGGGCACTTGCGATCCACAACAGCTGTTTCACGATTTGATCGAACCTCGCTGGTTGCCGCCGCAGCTTGCTGCTGACATGCGCTGCCTCCGCGCGCGTGGTACGACGACAAAAGTTCACATCGCGCTGAATGCGCCGCTGGAGTTTGCACAACGGCCCGGTACCACGTTTGAGTTGATTCGCATCGGCGAGAGCCTTCGCGACCTCGAACGCGCTTTCGATTCGGCCAAGTACGGCGAATACTCCCGGACGCCGCATCTCGAAGTTCAGGTGCCCAGTATCGCCGATCCCAGCTATGCCCCTGACGAGCATCACGTTGCGTCGATCCTCGTGCACCACACCCCGTTTGATCTAGGAGGCGGTTGGACGGCCGCTGCGAGCAAGGGGCTAGGACGCGTCGTCTTGGCGCAACTCGCGCAACATGTGCCTGATCTGCTCGACCGGGTCGAAGCTATGGAAGTGTTGACCCCGATCGATTTGGCGCAACGCTACGGCGTTCCCAACGGCCACGTGCACCACGGCGAGGTTGCGCTGGATCAGATGTTTGCGCTACGCCCCAGCCATCACTGCAGCCGCTACGGCACCCCGATTCCGGGGCTGTTCCTCGGGGGTAGCGGCGCTCATCCAGGCGGCGGCGTCACAGGGTTGCCTGGCTTGCTGGCTGCCGAACGCATCCTGTTCGCCTAATCGGTTGGAGCGCGCTCGAGAGCACACTAGAAGTAGCTCGCGACGGAAACGACGACAGCATCGTTGTCCACCCTATCTCTGTGCCAGTCTTCGAAGTTGAACTGGTAGTCGAACTTGAAAACCGTGTCTTCGGTCAAACGATAGTTCACACCGAACGTCAAGCGATCGGTACGCACGTTGTCGAGTTCGACATGATCGAGACGCCCGACGGCCGTAAAGGTGGCTTCGCCGCCGAAAGCGCTAGGAAGTAGATCCTCGAGCGGCGTCACCATGAAGTGGTAGTTCACCTGCGTGTAGAAACCCCAAAGATCGTCGGGTACGCCGCTCGCGCGGGCGAGAGAGTCACGCGAAATCTCGGCACGCGCCACTTCACCGAGCAGCTCCCAACCCGCGAGACCATCGCAAACCGTAGCGCCGTCGAGGGTGAAGTCGAACGCGGTTAGCACCAGCCAGTTGCCACCCTTGTCGTCGTACTTGCCGGTGTGGTTCGAGACGCCTACTTCGAGGCCGAGGAACGGTGAGTATGCAATCCGCCCAACGACCGCCGTCGAGTTGTTGTTGTCGCTCTTCAAGCTCGCACGAGCATCGCGGAGGCCACTGCTGGTCGAAATCTCCGACGCGAAACCGGTCGGTGCGGTTGCGCTCTCTTCCAGCCCAGCGAAGCCGTTCACGAGGTAGATCTCGTACGTCAGCGCCGACTCTTCGTCGGGATAGATCGTCCCGAAGAATCCGGCCCCCGCTTCAGTCAGTGTCGACGGAATCACCAGACGATCCACGAGCGGGCGGTCCGTGAGATCGTTCATCGGCGAGTCGTGGTACAGGTTGAAACGCCCGAGCGGCGCGAGCAGCGCGCCCGCACGGACACCGAACGCTTCGTGAAAGACGACGTCCAGCGCCGCAAACTCGACGTTGGTTTCACCATCGCCACTAGGTGAATCCGAGCCGCCGTATTCGAACTCGATCCCTGCCGCAAATCGCACTTTTTCGGTAAGCTGCGAGTAGATGAACGGGACGAAGCGGTGGTTGCGAAAAGTGTTGTCGCTCGACTGGGAATCGAAGTACTCGAGATCGATGTAACCGCCAAGCGTCGTGCTGCGGGTTACGCGCCCCAAGAAGCCTTTACCGTAGACAGCCCCCAGGCCGAGCGAACTGCCACCCAGTGTGTCCTCGCTCCCGGCGCCAGCGATCTGCTCTTCGAGTGCCGCCAAGCGACGTTGCTGCTCGTCGTTCTTGCGCCGCTCTGCAGCGAGCTGCTTGCGAATCTCAGCGAAATCGTCGGCGCCGCCCTCCTGGGCACCCACCGGAATCTCGATCCCGATACCGCCCCACAACAGCAGGCAAACAATCCAGCGACAACGCCTCATACAATCCCTCCAAGCAGCTAAACATAAACAACTTAAGTATCTGCGCCCAGGTCTTGCGAGAACGGCCGCAGGACCGCCGAGTGGCGATTGCCGTCCTCAGAATCGCTTTGCCATACCAAAACATCGTTTGGGTCTTTATTGAAGAACCCAAACCTGAAGAACCCAACTCCACGACTCCAGCCACGCGGGGAGCCCCTCCCGACAGGACGCCCAGCAGGCGTTACCCAGGAGTGAGCTGTCCCCGGCAGCACTCACGGTTAAACTAGCTCCGGAAGACCCGCCCGTCCTCGCCAGAGAAGGTCAGAATGACTCACGGTGGATCGAGACAGCTACTCGCACGCACAGGGACTGCACTCGCTTTGACGATGCTGGTCGCCGGCGCCGCGTGGTGGCTCGTCGACTGGGCCAAACCGATCCCTGTATCGCTAGTCGGTGAACCAGCCACACCAGAGACGACTCTCGCAGCATGGGACCCAACGCCCGAGGAAGCGCTGGTAGCTGACAGTTTCACCACTGACGCGGCACCTGCTCCTAACGTCGATAACACATCGACCGACGATGGATCGACGGTAGTTGCATTGCCCGAGCGACTGCCAAACCGCGAGTTGCCACTTTGGCCCGACGAGCTCCCGCCAGACCGGCAATTGCGAGTCCGCATCCACTGCGACCTCGGTGCGATTGCCCCGACCTCCGTGCACCTCGCTGGCGAACTGCTGTCGGCAGCCGCAATCGTCGACGGACAGGCAACGTTCCGTGACCTCAAGATCGGCTGGCACCGCGTGCGTATCGAGGCGCCGGGCTTTCTGCCATCGGAAGAGTTCGTCGTCAGCATCGCCGCGAACCGCGAAGCTTTCGCTGTCGTCGCATTGCAGCCCGCCCCCACGCGCGCGATCTCGTTTCGCGTCCGCGACGCACGGAATGGCGCCGGGGTCGCCGGCGCCCTCGTCGTCGCTCTGGGCAAGGACGCCGAGGAAGGAACGACCGACTATTCCGGCAACTGCACGCTAAACGTGAGCGGACCCGTGCACGGCTATCGTGTGATTGCAACGGGCTACCTGACGGACAAGAAGTTCCGGCTCAGCGACCCTCTCCAAGATCACTTCTCCGTCGATCTTGCAGCGCAGGGTGCGACCGTCGAGCTGCAACTGTTCGAACCGACTGATTCCTCGGGTAGCACCGCAGTGGCGGCCTATCAGCAAGACGGCGAGAGTTGGAACTACGTCAACAGCTCGGCTGCGAACCCCGATGGTGTAGCAACGCTCGATGACTTGCCTCCCGGCAACTATCAGTTTCGCTTCTCGCGCAACGGCCGCCCCCTCCCCGACAGCACCCTGAGCGTCTCCGTCAACCTCGGCGAGTGGCGCAGCGTGCGGCACACGGTGCAATGATCGCAGGAACTTCATGACTCGCACCGCTACGGCCCTGTTGCTGGGCCTTTCTCTACTCGTCTGCGTAGTGCTGTTCGATCACTTTCGCCGCGCAGAACAGACCGCAACGCCTGACTGGCGTGAATGGACCCAGCAAAACAGCACGCCCACGGACCGCACTCGAGCACGCCGAGAAACACTATCGCGATCGCCGCAGCAAGGGGAACCGGTCCGCGTGCTGTCGCTGCGCGGGCAAGTGCGCAATGCCAGTGATAACACAATCGTAGCAGGGGCTCGCATCGCGCTGCACCCCGGACCGACGCTGGCCTCGTTCGACACGACGGCCACGGCGATCACCGGCTCGGACGGAACCTTCACGCTACGAGTCCCGCAAGAGGTGTCGATGCACACTGGCGGGTACTTCGCGTCCGTCACTGCCACCGGCTACTCTCCATGGATGACAACCACGGCAGCGGTGCCGCTCTCCGGCGATTACGAGCTCCCCACGGTCGCGCTCACGGCAGGCCGGACCGTATCTGGTGTCGTCGTCGATCCCGCAGGCAATCCGGTCAGCGACGGTTTCGTCATTGTCGAACACCACAGGCTGCCGCAGCACAAGGACGCACCGATCCTCGACCTCACGACGACCAAGCCCAGCCTGGTGACCGTCGCTGCCAACGGTTCCTTTCTCACTTGGAGCCCAGCGACACACGTGCGGCTAGCGGCAGTCGTTCCGGGTTTCGCTCCCTCGCAGACAGAAGCACTGCCCACGACAGAGGCTCATGACCTGACCGTGCAACTACGCCCCGAGCCGATGCGACGCCTTACCGTCGTCGACAACTTCGGCGCACCTCTGGCTGGTGTCACCGTCGCGCAGTCACGACGCCGGCCGACGCGGCCCCTGGACGACAACTACCTACCTCTGCCCGGACTCGCAACGCTGACGCTCCTCGGAGAAACGAACGTCGACGGGCTGCTGCTGCTGCGCATCGAAGATGATGCTGCGCAGCGACTCTATCTGACGCATCCAGAACACCTGGTCGTAGCCCGCGACGAAGTCGCTGCAGATGGCCCTACTATCGAGGCGACAATGGTCCGAGGTGCTTGGGTCTCGTTTGCGCTCGTCGACGGCGACGGCTTCGCACTCCCCATCACGGAGGGCGTAGTCATTGCGTTCGGCGACCGGGAGGATCTCGCCTGCACGAAGGTCGGCACTCGCTGGCGCAGTCAGGCGGTCCCCGCACACGCGGGTACGGTGACGATCTCGGTCCAGGGGTTCGTACCGATGACGCTGCCTTGGGACGCGCAGCTCGGCGAGAACGATCTCGGAACCCTCGTCCCCAGCCTCGGCAACGGAATCGAGCTTACCGTCACCGACACGCGCGGGGTTCCGGTTCCCGATGCGTGGGTCACGCTCCCCGACGCCTCGATTCGTACCCGCACCGATCGCCAAGGGCGAGTCGTTCAAGGCGGCCTTCTCGGCGCCAGTACCGATGTCCGCATCAGTGCACTCGACTATGTCCCGATCACGCGCCGTGTTGGGCTCGAGGGGGGACGCCCGACGCCACTTACCGTGCAGCTGTCGCGCGGCGCAACCGTTGAAGGACGAGTTCGAACCCCAGCCGCGGGAGGTGCGATCACCGTGCGCGTGTTCGCCAACAACGACTCGCAGGCTATCGAAGTGGAGAACGTCGCTGGGAACGCCAGTTTCAGGATCGACCGGATCCCGATCGGTGTTCCGGCCACGATCCAGGTCGTCGCCGCTGGCGCAGGCAGCGTCGAACTCCCGCTGGAGCCGTTCACTGACGAAGAGGTACGGGCCCTCGATCCAATCCAGCTGAACCCTGGTTCCTGGGTCGAAGGAACGATTCGCGATGCGCGCGGCTCACCGGTCCCCGGAGCTCGAGTGCATGTGTTGTCGCGCGGCGACCCAGTACTGCAAGGCCGGTCGGCGCGATCGAACGAAGAAGGTGCATACGTCATCTCGGGGCTCGCTGCCGGCGTGCATCGACTGTCGGTCGACGTCGACACAGAGTTCTTGGAGCCACGCGACGTCGAGTTTCGCGTTACCGACGCAGGCTTCGTTGTTCGAGACGTCACGCTGCACCGCTCCGTCACTTGGAGCGGGTCCGTTACCGACTCCGCCGGCGCCCCTGTCGCCGGTGCCACCGTGACGCTGTTGCAACGTGCCGGTCGAGGCCGACACTCCAGCGCTCTGAGCCGCGCAGACGGAACCTTCAAGATCGAGCGTCTGCTCGACGCCTCAGCGCACGCCACGGTATCTTTCGCGGGGCGGACGCAAACTTTCGTGGCGCCCTCGATCGCGCAACTGCCGCGGCAGATCGAAGTGCAAGCAGCCGCCTTGCTATCACTGCAGATCGAAATGATCGCCGACGATGTGCCGCCGGCCAATGTCCGCCTGGAACTCCTAGGGCACGCAGACGCCGGCACCGGCCAACTCGCTGTTGCCGGTAGCGCGCACGACTTCGGCGGCCGGCCGCGATCCGAGACTAGCGGCCTAGCCCACTACACAAGTCTCGCACGCGTCAGCCAAGGGCGAGCACTCTTTACGGAGCTGCTCGCAGGCGACTTCCAGATCATCGCGCGGGCCGAAGGCTACGAGGAGAGCCAGCCAGTGACCGTCGGCCTCACCGCCGGCGATTCAACGCAAGCCGTCGTTGCGATGCGAATGCTGCGCCGTCATGACGCCAAGTTCATCGTCACGGATGCCGTCACCGGACAGCGCGTACCCGATGCGTCGATCTTCGTCGGCGCCAGCGTAAACCCAACTCGACGCACCGACGAGAACGGCGAGTGCACGCACACAGTGTTGTCTTCGCGGTTTCGCGAGTTTTCAGTGACCGCGTCGGGGTTTCGCAACTACAGCGGCCACGTCTATCCAGACACGAACGGGCACCGTCAGTTCCAAGTGACGCTGCAGCCAGAGATCACTGTCGATGTGCTGCTGACAAACACGAGCGGCACCGCTGCTACCGCTGTTGAGGTGACGGCCAGCCGCCGCTCCCTTGACCCGATCGCAGATCGTTATCAAGACGACTGGGCCAGCTGGCACTTCACCGCAAGCGGTCAGTCGGGTGCCGACGGTGTGGCAACGGTGCGCGGCCTCCGCTCAGGGATCTATGACCTTTCATTCCAGATGCAGGGGAGTCCCGTCTTCGATGAGATCACGATCGAAGTGGATGGTCCGGGCTACTACAAGGTCGCGCATCGACTTCCAAGCCTCGAGCCCTTCCGCGGATCTGTGCTGATCGGTGATGTTCCTGCGCAAGGGCAGGTCCTCCTCACGCTCCCGGGGGCGCCCGCTGCAGATCTGTACCACAGCCGCGTGGCGGCAGCGTTCCTGGACGCGGGCCACTTCGAGTTCTTGCTGCCACCTGGCACAGAGTACATGCTCCACTACGTCGGGAGCGACGCTCCTTCGAGCTACCCGACGCCGGTTTCGACTGCGACGAAGGATTTCGCGCTGATCGTGACGATGCACGACCTCGAAATCGAAGTTCTGGCAGCCGACGGCCGCCCCCTAGCCGGTGCCCTCGTGCATGTCGTTCCAGAACAAGGTGGCGGCAAATCGCTCTACAGTGACGCGCTAGGACGCGCGCGCTTTCAAGCGCTGCCAGGTCGATTCAGCGTCTGCGCCGAACCACCGGGCGGCAACGTCGTGTTCGTGCCGCAACCCGTCCAGGTCGACGGGCCGCAACTCGTGACGCTGCGAGGGCACCAGCGCCGCAACGTGAAGCTGCAGATCGAGACGACGCTGGATCGCCGCGGCTATGACAAGGTTCGCTTCGACGTCGTGCACAGTAGCGGCTTGGTGCTCGCGAGCGGCCGCCTGCCGGTCTTGACGTTTCCGGTCGCTGACGTGGATCAAGTCGTGCAAGTCATCGCGTACGGGACCGGCGCGCCGGAGCTGGAACCAGCCGTCGAGGTCGGGTTCGTGCGCATCGGACACGAAGCGTGGCCTGCTCAGATTCCGGTCGACTTGGTCGCGGGGCGGCAAGTACCGATCGCGGGACGCGTCACCGGACTAATAAACTTCTTTGGCGCGGCGAACACCGTCCCTCCCAGCCACGCCTTCGAGATCCAGAGCGAACAGTTGCCGACGGGTCGCATCTCGTGGCACCTGACGGCCTGGGGTCCCCTCGTGCTACCGATCGGCGACTTCCTGATCACGCAGTCGGACGCCAGCGGCTCGACCCGGTCCACCAGCAATGGCCAGTGGGGTCATGGATGTTCGTCGCGGAGTTCCCTTCTACGTCAACGTAGCCAATTTTGAGTCTTATGAAGTCTCGCTACCGCGACGAAGTCTGATTGGGATTGCGACCCA
>JBCCHQ010000016.1:0-67563 GCA_039028735.1 Planctomycetota bacterium
ACGGCGACGCTGTTCGGCGGCTACGAGTACAACAATGGCGGCGGTGGATTGTCCGTCAGTCACGTCGATCCGCCGTTCGGCTTCGTTGGGGGCGGTACGTCCGTCATCATCAACGGTACTGGTTTCCAGAATGGCGCAACCGTCCACTTCGGCGGCATTCCCGCTACGAACGTCTTCTTCAGTGACGATATGCACCTGACCTGCGATACGCCTGCGGGCACGCTGGGTCCGGTCGATGTCACCGTCACGAACCCCGACACGACAGTCGCCACGCTGGCCGCGGGATTCCACTACACCGACGGCAGCACGGCTGTCTTCGACGTCGATCCGGACTCTGGCCCGACCGCCGGCGGTTCCGCGATCACGATCCTCGGCGACGGCTTCCAGGCGGGTGCAACGGTCACGATCGGCGGCGCCCCGGCAACCAACGTCGTCTTCGTCGACGTCAACCACATCACATGCGACACGCCACCTGGGCCAGCCGGCTTCGTCGACGTCACGGTCACGAACCCAGACACGACGACGGCAACGCTGTTCGGTGGCTTCAACTACACGCCGTAACGCACTGCTGACCAGAAAGAGAAGGAACGCTTCATGCAAGTATCTGAGTTCATGACCACTTCGGTTGTCACGGTGGAACTCGACGACTCACTGAAAACGGTGAACAAGCTCTTCGAGCACTATGGCTTTCACCACTTGTTGGTCGTCGAGAAAGGTAGGCTCGCTGGTGTGGTCTCGGACCGCGACCTGCTACGGGCCCTCAGTGCCAAGATCGGCACCGGTGCCGAATCCGAACAAGATCTCGCTACGTTGCGCAAGAAGGTCCATCAGGTGATGACGCGAAAGGCCGTCACTCTGCCGCCGGACGCAACCATCTTCGATGCGATGACAGTGTTTCGTCAGCATTCGTTCTCGTGTATTCCGGTCGTTGACGACGACAGCAAGATCCTGGGGATCATCAGTTGGCGCGATATTCTTGGAGCGATGCTGGTGGCCCGCGAAGCGAGTCGCGCTACTCCGGAAGAGACGACCTAGTCGCTGGGCGACCTAGTCACTCTTCGGGGCACCCTGCCAACGCTGTGCTTCGTCGGGCTTGCCCCACTTGTCGTACAGGATGCCAAGTGTTTCGCACACGGTTTGCGTGAGGCGGTGGCTGGCACCGAGGACTTTCACGCAGCCGTGAGCCTCGAGCAGGCTCGCTTCCGCGGCCTCGTAGAGTTCTGCGTCGATCTGCGCCAGCGCACAGAGCCGGAGCATCACACCGATATGAGGGTGCTTCGGCGGATAGGCGCGCCGATACCCAGCCACGATGTCTGGCCAAGCTCGTAGCGCAGATTCGTAGTCCCCCTCCTTGCGCACGAGACCAGCGAGATTTGCCCGGGCCAACAGCGTATGGGCATTGTCGGGGCCCAGCTTCCGCGTACTCACCTCTACAGCCGTCTCGAAGAACGGACGCGCGTCGTCGAAGCGATCGACGGCATAGTACGACACGCCGAGGTTGTTTCCGAAAAGCACGGTCCGCGAGTTGTCCGCGCCCAACTGATCGCTGGCAATCTGGAACGCTTCTTCCAGGAACGGAATCGCCTGTGCGTAGCGCTTGCGATTGTTCAGCAGAAACCCCAGATTGTTCAGCGACGTCGCAACGTTGGGGTGATTGCTACCGAGCAGCTCCCGCCGCAACGCCAGCACATGGCGCATAAGACGCTCAGCGTCATCGAGTCGCCCGACGCGCTGATAGTGCATCGCTAGGTTGTTGTTGGCGGTAACGGTAGACCCGTTGCTCTCGCCCAGGTGTTCGGTCGCCAGCTGTACGTGCTGCTCGAGCATGCGCTGCGCTACTTCGGTGTGGTGCAAGTTGTCGTGCGCAACAGCCACGACGCCGAGAGCAGCAATGGTCTCTCGGTGGGCAAGCCCATACTTCTTCTCGCACGCGCGGAAAGTGGCCTCGGCCACCGGTAACCCTTCTTCGTACAGAGACAGTTCCAAGATCGCGTTCGCTAGGCCCAGCTGCGATCGCAGCGTTTCTGAATGATCCGCACCAAGGTGCTCCCGGCGCAACTCCAAGGACAGTTCGAACTGACGCCGCGCCCCAGGGGCCTCGCCGAGGCCAAGGTAGGTCTCCCCCAAAGCGTTGCGGATCCGCGCTTGGATCAACGGTTGGTCCTTGAACTCTTCCTCCAGCCGTCGCTCTGCCTCCGCGAGTTCAGACCGTACCGAGCCATCCCCCCGCGTCAGACTCGACGGATTGGCAAAAGCGAGAAGCTCGGTCAGAAATCGCGTCACCCGCTCCGATCCATCGAGTGCGGCCTCGGCGGCAGCCTGCGCTTGCAGCGCGTTCGTCCGCTCGGTCTCGGCATCGATTTTCGCGCGGAGGGCCGCAGCCTCTTGCTGCTCGGCGACAACACGCTGCTGCTGTGCCTCCACTTTTGCTTTCGTGGCTTTCGCTTCTTGGTCTTCGGCGACGAGTCGCTGCCGTCTCTCGGCATAAATTGCGACCAGTAGAACTGCGATCACAGCTGCGGTGCCAACGACGATGGGACGATTGCGTCGGACGAACTTGCGCAGCTGATAGACCCGACTGGCCGGGCGAGCGGCGATCGGTTCGTTCTGAAGATGGCGCCGGATGTCCGCCGCTACCTCGGCCGCGGACGTGTAGCGACGGTCCGGCTCTTTCTCGAGACACTTCTGGACGATCGTCTCGATATCGCCGCGGAATCGCCCGTCGGAACTGCTGATTCGTTCGGGCGGGTGATCGGCGATCAACGCGGCCGCCTCGACCAGCGAACGAGTGCCGACGTCTATCGGGTGCCGGCCACTGAGCAGTTCGTAGAGAACGACACCCAGCGAGTAGACGTCGGAGCGCGTGTCGATCAGGTCGCTGACCCCCTTGACCTGCTCGGGACTCATGTACGGCAGCGTGCCGATCAACTGCCCTTCCGTTGTGCGGTAGGTCGTGGTCCGCGGATCGGAATCGGCCGCGCGCGCGACGCCAAAATCTAGGACCTTGGGTTGTCCAACCCCAGCGCCAACCTGTGGAACCAAGATGTTGCCTGGCTTCAGATCACGGTGAATCACTCCTTGTTGGTGCGCGTGATGCACGGCGTCACAGACCTTGGCAATCAACTCGAGCCGGGCCCGCGTCGACAAGTCTTGATCTCGGGCGTACTCGTCAACGGGCTGCCCTTCGACCAACTCCATCGCAAAGTATGGGCTGGGTGTCGTGCCGTCCGCAGCGATCTCGGTGCCCGCTTCGTAGATCTGCGCGATCCCGGGATGTTGTAGCAGCCCGAGAATCTGAGCCTCGAACTCGAAACGCCGCAACGCACGCTCGCCCATGAGCCCGGGGCGGATCATCTTCAACGCAACGGTGCGGCGGGGGTTCTCTTGTTCAGCGCGATAGACGACCCCCATGCCGCCGCGCCCCAAGACGCCGACGATTCGATACTGGCCGATCGAAGCTGGCATGCCATCGGTGACGTCCGTGACTGCTGCCGCCTCTCGGGCAATCCCTCGCGCGATCCCGGTGTCGAGGGCGGCTTCCGGCAACGCCTCGTCTCGCTGCAGCAAGTTCATGACGTCGCGTTGCAGGTCGTGATCGCTGCCACACTCGCGGTCGAGGTAGCGGCGACACTCTTCGGGAGCCATCTCGCACGCGGCCTCGAAGAGTTCTTCCATGCGCCGGAAGCGATCGGCATTCATGACGCGCCCCCTTGCAGCGCTTGTGAAATCCAAGCACGCGCGAAGCGCCAATCCTTGCTGACCGTCATGTGTGAGACCTCGAGGGCAGATGCTGTCTCTTCGATGTTCAGTCCGCCGAAGAAACGCAGCTCGACGACCTTCGACTTGCGAGCGTCGAGTGCAGCGAGTTTCGTCAACGCCGCATCGAGATCGAGAACGTCGACATCCGGCGCCTGCATCGGGCTGACTTGCTCGTCGAGCGTAATCCTTCGGAGGCCCCCACCGCGTTTCTCGACAGCGCGCCCGCGAGCATGGTCGACGAGGATGCTCCGCATCGCCGTGGCAGCCGTAGCTACGAAGTGCGCCTTGTCATTCCACGCACCCTGCGTGCGATCTGCCAGCTTCAGGTAGGCTTCGTGCACGAGAGCGGTCGGCTGTAGAGTGTGGCCCAAGGGTTGGCGCCGGAAGTAGTTCGCGGCCAGCTGCCGCAGCTCTTCGTAGACGAGTGGCAGCACCGCGTCACTGTCGACGCTGTCGTAGCTATCTCGCACACCATCACCGGCCATCTGGCTCCTCCTAGAGCATCCCAACAGCCCTGCATTCTATCCCAAAAAAGAGTTGGGAGCGCAGACGGCAATCTCGTTTAGCCAGATGACGGGGTGGGAGTGGGCGCTCTCCCCTGGACCCAGAACCCCAAGGAGGTTCTCTGATGGCACGGACGAGTTCGCACAACTTGACGGTACTCTGCTTTGCGGTATCTACATTCCTGACAGGTTTCTCAGGGGGCGCGTGGGCCCAGGGGGGCCCCGGAGTCGTTGGCAATCGCCAGATCGACGGGATCGCAACCCGACCTGGGTCGGCGCCGGGAACTCACGCCGTGCACGTCCTGTGGTCGGCAGGCACCGGCCCAGCGACAGCGACAGCGGACTGGAGCACACTCATCGAAGTGCGCGTCAACGGCACGACCGCCGCTTCGGTGACGGCGACCGCCATCGCACTGGGCGCAATCGACTGCAACCTACCCGTCGGCGGCTGCAGCAGTAGTGCCTGCGGCAGTTGGAGCACCGGCGCGCTGACGGTCGACGGCTTCTGCCGTCCCTCTTCGGCTGCGACTGGCGGCTGCGAATGTGGCGCCTTGTTCATCACGGAGCTACCGCCGGTGCCGCTGGTCCCCGGCGATGAGATCATGGTGATCTTGCTCCCCGCTCCAGGCGCACTCCCGGATTCCAATACTACAGACGACACCTGGGTACAGACATTCTCGAAGACGATCGCCGGTCCGAACCGGTCGATTCAGAGCGTCGAGCTCCAGCCCAGCCCGACCGGCGGCACCAACATTCATGTGAGCTACCACGTCGAGTCGGGTCCCTCCAGCACAACGCTCGACCTGAGCACCGGCATCCAGGTGCTCTTGAACGGCACTGTGATCTCGGACACGACACACACACTCGGCAAAAACCCTGATTTTGGTTCTTGCGAGAACAACGCCTGCGAGAACCAACAGGGTTGCGCGCTGTACTTGAGCCCCGCGAGCCCACCCATTGGCGGCGCTTGCCTAGGCAGCAAGACGCAACAAACGTGTGCCTGCACGGTCGCTTTCGCGACGGATGTTCCGGCGGCACCGTTGACCCCGACCGATGAGATCATGGTGATCCTCTATCCAGCCGCGGGCGCCTGGCCAGATCTCCCGGCACTGCCAGCCGACGACGTCAGTGTTGCACCAACTCAAGGCAATCGACGCATCGCAGCCATTGCGTCGCAGCCTGCAGCTACCGCAGGCAGCGAGGTCGTCTGCGTGATCTGGGAGATCAACGCAAAGCAGTCGACTGTCCCGCAGGATTTCTCGACGCGCCTCGACCTCGTCGTCAACGGGGTTCCCGTCGCATCGGCGTTGCAGACGGCAATTGCCCTGCAAGCGACCGACTGCGCCCTCTCCGGCGGCTGCACCCAAGGCATTTGTGGCAGCTGGGACAACGGTCTCGCCATAAGCGATGGTTTCTGCCGCGACATCTCCGGGCCGGCCAGCCCACCCGAGTGTATGTGCGGACACTGGTTCACGACCGACTTCCCGCCGGTACCGCTGCAACCCGGTGACGAAATCATGATCATCCTGTATCCAGCCCCCGGAGCACTGCCCGACGGCGTCGAGCACGATGACACGTGGGCACAAGTTCACGCCGGTCCGATCGCCGGGCCCAACCGCTCGTTCTCTTCGGTACAGGTGACGCCCAGCTCCGCAGCGCCCGGCACCTCCGACGTTCACATCGAGTATCGTGTGGAGGCCGGCCCTTCCGTGCTCGCGCTGGATCTCAGCACCGAAGTCGAGATCCAGGTCAACGGCGTCGTCGTGCACAACTCGACGCGCACGATCAGCAAGAACCCCGACCTTGGCAGCTGCGACAACAACGCGTGCCTGAACATGATCGGGTGCGCGATCTTCGATTGCCCACCGACGATTGGCGTCGCGGGACAGTGCTTCTTCAGTCAAACGCAGCAGAACTGCGTCTGCGCGACTCTTCTGTCACTCGACGTGGGAGCGATCCCGCTGGACCCGAACGACGACCTCGTCGTGATCCTGCGCCCCGTGCCAGGCGCCCTGCCGGAGCTCCCAGGATTCCCGCCAGACGACGAAGGGATGCCTGATCCGACCGCACCGAACTTCGATCGTGGCGACTGCAATGCGGACGCCAACTTCGATATCGGCGATCCAGTCACGCTACTGTCGGAGCTCTTCGGGGGGCAGACTCCGGGGCCGTGCGCAGACGCGTGCGACATGAACGACGACGGAACGAAGAACATCGCCGACGCAGTCTATGCTCTGAACGCACTGTTCAACGCAGGCGCTGCCCCGCCCAGCCCACACGATGCCTGTGGCGTCGATCCAACGAACGACCCACTGGACTGCGCAAGCTACGCGCCCTGCCCATGAGTGCCCGCGCCGCAGCGCGCGACCGCACCTAAGCAGTGAAACTCTTGAAGTGCCAACACGGGGGCGAGCTGCGGCTCGTCCCCGTCTGTTTGTCCGGGGCGGGGTCAGCTTCGAACAGCGCCGCCGGAGTCTTGAGCCCCCAGCGGCCGGAACACACAGCGGCTAGAACACCCAGCGGCTAGTACACCCAGGGTCTGGCCTGCTTGATGAGCAGCTTGCCCTTGCGCGTGATCTTGAACTCGATCTCCATTGCGAACTGTGCGTCGGGCGTCTGCTCGTAGAGGTTGCGGAACTCCTTCTCGATCGTCCGCAAGGCGCGGCGCAGCTCGAGCAGATGGGGCTGACTCAGCAACCGACCGCCTCCTTCGACGCGGCTCGCAGTCCGTACCACGGTGTCGGTCCTTGGATTGCGCGGACTCAGGAGGATCTCCTCGGGCGCAGCTTCGGAATCGGGGTTCGTCACCAGGTCCTCGCCGACCTGCGCGTTCACGTAAAAACGTGGCCCACCGCGGGCTGCCGAGTCATACAAAATGTCTTGGGTGACGGCGACACCGTTGGCCTGCTCCTTCTTCTGATTGCGGTGCAGCAACACGCCCATCGCCGTCTTCAGGTGATCGACACGATAGAACTCGCGCTCCTCGAACGCGCGATAGTTCCATGCGCTCGCATAGACCTGCTTGATGGACTTGGCGAGGTGCCCCTCGCCCTTCTTGTGCGTGAAAGAATCGTACAGCCCTGCGCCGCTGAAACCCGGCAAGTCCTCGTTGTTCGTGCTCGACCGGCAGCGGATCGACTTCCCTTTCGGGAACTCTCGTCGCACCTTCGCAAGCGCGTCCAGCGCCCACTGCGGCATCTCTGCGTCCTTGATTGCCGCACGGAACTGCTGCAACGCTTGATCGCGCCGGTTCGCGTCCTTCTTGAATTCTTCCGCCGCCATCATCTTCTGCGCCATCGCGTACAGCCCGTTGTGGCGCATGAACTCGTCGTAGAACGAGAACGGCACGGCATAACCATTGGGGATCAGCTTCTTCCTCAGCCCCAGCTTGCGCAGCGCGGCTAGGTTCGCCGCCTTGACGCCGAAACGCGCCGAGTCGCTGAAGCCAATGTCGTCGAGCGCCCGAATCTCTTTGACCGAAAGGTCACGCGGTGGCAGTTGAGCAGAAGCTGGACGCAGCGACGCAAAGTGAGCCTCCACTTCTTCTGCATCGGCTTCGCGCAACTGGTAGCCATCGGCGGCAACAGTGTATTTGACGTACTTGCCGATCAACGCCTGGATGGCAGCGTTCTCGAGTGCGTTTGCGATGAACGCGTTTGGGACATTGTCCTGCACTGCCCGAAGATTCACATGCGAAAGCGGCGTTTGTCGCACCGCTGTGATCACACCCGCCACTCGCGGCATCTCGTTGGGCAAAGTCGAGTACAACACAACGTCGCGAATTCCGGGACGTTGATTGGTCTTCATCAGTCGCAGCCGACCAAAAGACGTCGCCTGGTGCAGCGGCAGGAAGGCAATGCCTGCGTACTGCTCCGAGGACTCCTCGAAGACAGGTAGATTTGCGTCGTAGTAGCGATCGAACTCTGTCAAGTACTGCCGCTTGGCCGTCGGCAGCAGGTGGTACGACAGATTTCCGCGCAAGATCGGCGCCGTCTTCTCGAGCATCTTGAAGGCCACTTGCACGAGCTCGAATTCGTAAGCATCCTCTGGCTCGAACTCGAACGTGTAGTGACCGGACCGACCGGATGGAGACTTGAGCAGCGGCCGATAGACCAGCACACCGCGCATTTGATCATAGCCGCCACGCGCCAAGCCAATCGCGCCGCTGAACATCATGTGCGCGCGATGCGTCTTCGTGTTCATGAAGTACATCGTCGGTTTGTCGCCAGCCGCGTTCTCGATCTGAAATTTGACGTATTCGACGCCGCGCAGGTGTGTGTCGATCAGTACTTCATCGCCTTGGTACGACATCTCTTTGAAAGTCGCGCGGTCCTTGATCTCAGCGACGCCGTCCTTGCGATCGAGATCTTGCGGCTGCACAGGGCCGCCGGCACGCTGGGTGCGGCCTCCGCGACGCGCGCCGCCGCCAGGACGGCGCCCGAAGATGGGCTGCAGCTCGCTTGCTGACAGCATCCCGTCGGCATCCTCGTCCAACTTCCGCAGCAAGACCGCTGCGTCGCTGACTTCGTCTTCGAACAGCTCCCCATCCCGATCGAGATCCAACGCGATCATCACCGGCAGCATGCGCAGAATCCCACCGGGCCCCATCGGCGGGCCTCGGCGACGGCCTCTTCCCTCGCCGAACGCCGAGGCTTCCGGCGTAATCTCATCGGTTGTCAGATTTCCGTCCTTATTCACGTCGAGCGTGAGGAGTTTCTGGTGAGCTGCTGCGATCTCTTCGGCTGACAACGCTCCATCGGAATTCTCGTCCAGAGCCTTCATCATCGGAAACGACTGCATCATGTCGCCGAAACCTCGTCGCCCTCGTCGCGGAGGTCCATCTTGAGCCAAGGTTAGCGTCGTCACGGCGAGTAAGATCGCGACGAGAATCGTGACCGCAATGGTGCCGCTGAGAAGTGCGGGCGCCGGCGCGTTTCGATGTGGAGAAGAGCGCATTTGCTCCCTTTCGAGTGACCCTCAGAAGATGCTGATGTAGCCGAGCTGCTCGCAGCCGGTGACGTACTTGGAGAAGCGCGCCTTCCGCGCCGGCAACGGCCGCAAGGCACCGTGCACTGCAGCGTGCTCAGTCGGTGCGTGCTTACACTCAATCAAAGCGACGCCACTGAGCCGGTGCACGAACCGACGTGATAGGCAACGCCGAAAGAGCTGAGGATAGAAGCGAATGTTGTAGTCCAGCGTGAACCGGGCGCCTGAACCATCGAGGGCGAAGTGCTCGCGGTCGTACTCAACGAGCACGACGGCTTCCGTGTCGTCGTACAAGTGTCGCGTGTAGGGATCGGGAATCGTCCGACGAAGCGCAGCGTGCAGGCGCTTCAGTGGCGTCGACTGGAAGTCACTGTCGTTGCCGATGCGTAGACGGTGCTTGCCGGTCGCTCGGTGGCGGCGCCACTTCTTCTCATAGAAGAAGTGATCGCCGGGGTAAGGCTGATCGTACCACCGTAGCCGCGTCTTGTGGCGCAGTCCCACACCGTCGAGGTTCGCACGGCAAGCACTCAGCCGCGGATCGTCGAAGTAGATGCTAGCAACTTTCGACACTCGGTCGCCGTAGACGATCGGTGTGCAGCTGCGCCGCAAGGTCGTGCGCAGGGTAGCAACATCGAAGTTGGTGAATACGTACTTCGACTCGCGTCGAAGCGACAAATCATCGCGCGCCTTGCCATCGTCGAGCAGCCTTAGCCTCGCGCCTGACGTTGACATCAGAGCAGCCCGGCGCTGTTGACATAGGAGATCTGGCAATCGGGGAGTCGGCTGCGCAACTCGGCAATCAAGTTCGGCGCCGATTCAGGCTCGACTCGATGCAGTCGTACCCGCAACTGCCCCTCCTCGCCGTCGATCTCGCAACGCTGAACTGTCAGATGCGGGTGCAGGTCGCGCACCGCTGCCAGCGCCAGCTCTTCCCCCGCAAACATCGACGCTGGCCCAACGATCGTCAGGTAAGCCTCGCCATCGCTTGTGCGGAGGCGATCGAACAGCAGCACGAACACGGTCGCCACGCCAACCAGAGCTATGGCTAGCCACAACTGTTGGGCACCCAGCGTCAAGCCGACGCCGATACAGAGGAACAAATACACGAGTTCTTCGGGATCCTTGATCGCAGCGCGAAAACGCACAATCGACAGGGCCCCTACCAAGCCTAGCGACAAAGCCAGCGATGACTTCACGACCGTGATCACGGCGATCGTGACCAGGGTCAGCAGCGGGAAGACCTTGGCGATCGAATCCCCCCCGGCTTGCGGACTGGTGCGGCGATAGAGGAAGCGAATGAACATCGCCAGCAGCCCGCCGAGCAACAAGCTGAAGCAAAACTGCGAAAGCGATGTCGTCGGTGCCGCGAACGTTGGCTCGAGGTGCTGCCACTGGTCGACGAGCCACTGTTTCACGGCAAGCCTCTATAGCGCTGGGGCCCGATCGATGGGCCACTCGAAGTCGAAGGAAGTCAGAATCTGCGCCTACTGCGTGGGAGCCTAGCAGAGCATGCCCCGAAATGGCCACCCTTCCGGGTTCTACCACGAACACGAGACATACGGCCTCCCCAGCCCTATGCGACAACAACTGCACGAAGTTCGGCCCAGTACACCGGGTTTGCCAAACTTTCCCGCGTTTTGGGGCCCTGCGGCGTGACACTCGCCCGAAGGCGGCTCGTCCTTGCTGCCTCGGCGTGGGCATGTTGCAATTGGAGCGACCCTCCAGTTTCAAGACCCAGAGCCCTGAGGAGCTGCCGATGTCCCGCTTTTCCCTGAACTCACTACGTGCGCGCCGAATCGTGTGTCGTAACCGCGTGTCCTCGTTCGTTGTCGTTGCGGCTTGCCTGATGCTTGGCGCTGTCGCGTCGGCTCGCGGCCAAGAAGAGGGTGCGGTTCAGGCGACGGGAACGGACGGTCCCAAGTTCCAAAGCGTCATCGTCGTGCAACTCGCCGTCAAAGACATCGACGCTGCCGTGAAGTTCTACACAAAGACGCTGGGGCTCGAGCTGGGATACCAGATCGATGCAATCAAGTGGGCGCAGATAAAGACCCCGGTTCCGGGCTTCACGCTGGGGATCGGCGAGGACCGAACGGCAAAGGGGAGCGGCACGGCGTCGGTCAACCTCGCAGTCGCAGATACGGACGCCGTACGCAAGATGCTCGAAGAACGCGGCGTGAAGTTCAGCCAAACGATGGAGATCCCCGGAGTGGTCCGTTTGGCCGACTTCACGGATCCCGACGGCAACCGTTTGCGCCTGGCCGGCCCCCCGACTGGGAAACCGGCCCAGGGGAAGACCGAGGAGAAGCTGTAGCGAAACCGCCGCTACTGCGGCTGGCTCAGCTGTCGCAAGCGCTCGATACGCTCTTTCTCTTCGGCGACCCAGCCAATTTGTGACAGCTTGCCATAGGCTTCAGCGAAGAATGGGCGTGCCTCTTCGGCGCGTCCGAGCGCGTGCAGGCACTCGCCGATCTCTTCGGCAACGAAGCCCATGTCCTCAATGGGACTCTCTTCGTACGCAAGACGCAGCTTGCGTTGCTCTTCGAGCGCTTCCTCGGCGCGACCCAATGAGCGCAGGCCGCGGCCAATCGTCCACCGCGCGATGTAGAGCGGTCGCGTCGAGCTCTTGCGCTCTTCATGGAATGCGAGCCCTTTGCGCCACAGCGTGAGCGCTTCTTCGTAGCGTTCCATTTCGTGGTAGGTCCAGCCAATGTTGTTGTAGAGCGCCCCGAGCCAGCGCGCAGCGCGCTCGTCACCGCAGTGCTCGGCGTAGCGCATCGCCTCTTCGTTCCAGTGCAAGGACTTGTCACCATCTTCGACGATGCCAAGCATGTGCGCGGCATCGACGGCGTAGCCGTGTAGCGCGTGTTTGCGAGCAAGGTCCCAGGCTTCTGTGAACAGTGGCGCAGAATCCACGGGCCGCTTACCGCTGTTGAACGCACGACCACGCTCCAGCAGATACCGCACGCGCACGCTGGGCCCCACGTCCGCGAGAGAACGCTCGACGTCATCGAGCACCGCATGGGCTGACGAGAAGTCGGATTCCAAACCGTGAGTACGGGCGATCTGCGTCAGTAGCTCTTGGTGGTAGACCGAATCACCGGAGCTTTCGGCCAGCGGCAGGATCTCGAGGAACTTCTCCCGGGTGGCAGTCGGGTCGTTGTAGTCCCAGAGCTTGTCGAAATTGGGGAGCGGTTCTTTCATCGGGACCTCTTACACGCCGAGAGCGCAACCAACACGAAAAACAGTAGATACGACGCTACACGCGGCGCCAACCGCGCTCGAAACTCACTACCAGCCATCTTCAGCCCCTCCTGTCTATACTCCTGATAGCCGGAAAAACGGCGCGACGAAACCCCTTCTCGCAAAAGCGGTCAGGGATTCCTGCTGGCTACCGGAACTGCCGCAGGAGGGCTCGCTCCCGCAGCTCGCAAGAAATCGCGTCCCCACGAAGGAGTGTCGCATGCACGTCATGGCTGTTCTCTTCTGCTGCTGTCTATTGTCGGGCGATGCGCCGCGTGCGGTCGACAATCAAGAGTGGATCCAACGCGACCTCGCCGTCGCCCGCCACATCGTTTCGTGCCTGCCGCCAGACGGCGTCCCAACTAGCGCCTGGCTGGCCAAACTAGCGCCGAGTCGAGACGAACGATTCGAACTCGGCTACGGCGGCCGGCGCCACGACCTCGCGTGCTACGGCGGCTACACGACGACCTGGATCACGCTGGTGAGTTTCGAAGACCGGATCGTGTCGATCGACATCAAGAACCCCCTCGAGAAAGACGAGGTGGAGCCAGTCGGTCGCGTCCTGACGCCAGTGTGGAGCAAGTATGCACAACTGTCAGAGGGCACCTTGCACTACAGCTATCGCGATGCCGTCGCCCTGGCTGACTTTCGCGCCGCGGTCAGCGCTGCACTGGGCGCACCGGCAAAGGTCGCTGTGAGTGACGCCTATGCAGGTGCCTATGCACTACTGACCGAGCCAGCCAGCAAGCTGGTCTTTGGCGACATCTGCTACTACGGCGGCACAAAGCCAGAAGGGCGTGCCGCCACGGACTCACTAGTCGCAGGGGAGCAGGTCGCACTACTGCGCAACGTCTTGCGAAGCATGAATCCGGTCGCTCGCGTGTACGCTGCGGCCGCTTTGTTGAAACTGCAAGCGAATGGCACTGAGCTCGTATCCACCGACGCGGACGTTATCGAAAAGATCCGTACGTCGAAAATCTTGCTGCAAGCCTGCTTTGGGTCTCTCCTGCACGAACAGACCGCAGCGGTGCTACTCACCAACAAAGACGACAAGGCCAAGTAGGAACCTCACCGCTGGCTCAGGGGCCCTGCCACATCGCTGTCGTTGCGGGTATCATGCACGCATGCGTTTCCCTAGCAACGATAGCGGCGGTGCGAGTCCGCCTGTGCAGCGCGGCTTCATCCTCCATCCGACCTACAAGATCGAGAATGGACGCGCTGTCGTGCACCTCTACGGACGGCTCGAAGGTGGCGAACGCTTTCTTGTTCGTGACGATCGGCAGATACCGCACTTCTACATCCGCACGCAGGACCAGGTTCGCGCGCACGCGATTCCACAAGATCGCTGCGAGCCGAGTGACCGTCATACTTTTCAGGGGGACCCGGTCACGCAAGTCGACGTGCGGATCCCTTCCGATACGCCGGGGATTCGCAACAAGCTGCAACGCGACCTGATCCAAACATACGAAGCCGATGTGCGGTTCGCGATGCGCTACTTGATCGACCGCGGCATTCGCGGATCGATTGCAATTCACGGCCACGGCAAGGCCGTTGCGCAGCGGGCGCTGCTGTTTGAGAACCCCACATGTACGGCTGGTGATTGGGACCCGGAACTGACACTGCTGTCCTTCGACATCGAAACCGACATGACAGCCGACAAGTTGCTGTCCTTCTCGCTGTACGGGTGCGGTGCCGCCGAAGTCCACCTGCTCGACGGCCCTGGACTAGCGCGCCCCCAGCGAGCCGTCGTCTACGACGATGAACGTTCGCTCCTCGAAGCCTTCTGTCGGCGTGTCCGCGAACTGGATCCCGATATCATCACGGGTTGGAACATCGTCGAGTTCGACTTTCCGGTGCTCGAGAAGATCGGCAAGCGCTGCGGAGTCCCGCTAGAACTCGGACGCAGCGCCGGAGTCGCACGCGTCCAAGCGGGAAGCGGCCGCGGCGGCGCCCTTGTGAACATCATCGGACGAGTTGTCCTCGACGGGATTCGGCTACTGCGTGGGGCGTTCGTGCAGATGGACAGCTATGCCCTCGACGCGGTAGCGCGCGAGATCTTGGGTGAAGGGAAGTTGCTGGCGGGTCATGGGCGCGGTCAAGAGATCAGTCGCCTGTTCGAAGAAGATCGTGACCGCTTCGTCGAGTACAACTTGACCGATGCCCGTTTGGTCGTCGAGATTCTGGAGAAGATGCGGCTGATCGAACTGAGCGTGGAGCGAAGTCGCTTGACCGGGCTGCCCCTCGACCGGGTATCGGGCTCCATCGCAGCGTTCGATTTCCTCTACCTGTCAGAGCTGCACCAGCGCAAGATCGTCGCCCCAACCGTCGGCGCTTTCGATGAGGAGCGAGAAGGCACGACTGGCGGACACGTTCTCGAGCCGAAACCGGGGCTGCACGACCGAATCTTGGTGTTCGACTTCAAGAGCCTGTACCCAAGTGTGATCCGGACATTTCAGATCGATCCATTGGGCCTCGTGTACGACCACGGCCAAGAGGAGACAGACCAAATGTCTGTCATCGTCGCGCCGAACGGGGCTCGCTTCCGCCGCGAGCCAGGCATCTTGACGGCCATCCTGGATGAGCTCTTTCCGCGCCGCGCCGCGGCACAGGCAGCCGGGAACAAGGTTGCCAGCCAAGCCATCAAGATCTTGATGAACTCGTTCTACGGCGTCTTGGGCACGCCAGCCTGCCGCTTCTACAACAGCGCTCTAGCAAACGCGATCACGAGCTTCGGCCGCGAGCTATTGTTGTGGTCGCAAAACTACTTCGAGCAGCACGGCCACCGGGTCTTGTACGGCGACACCGATAGCCTGTTCGTCGAGTCGAACTGCGAGGACTCCGCTGCGGCCAACGCCCGCGGCGAGGCACTGTGCGCCGAACTGAACGCAGCTCTGACCAAGCACATCGCCGAGAAGTGGCAAGTCGAGAGTCGCCTAGAGCTGCAGTTCGAGACCCTGTACTTGCGGTTGTACTTGCCGGCGATGCGGCACAGTACCGCGGGAGCGCGCAAGAGATACGCGGGGATGGTGCAAGACGAGGAGCAAGGCCTCGCGGTGGTCTTCAAGGGACTCGAGGCTGTGCGGCGCGACTGGACGGATCTCGCCCGGCGTGTGCAGCGGGAGATCTACCGGCGGCTGTTCCTCGAAGAGCCGATCCCAGACTATCTGTGCGACATCATCGATGACTTGCGTGCGGGGCAGTTCGATGAAGAGCTCGTCTATCGCAAAGCGCTGCGCAAGAAGCTAGAAGCGTACACATCGACGACCCCCCCACACGTCGCTGCGGCCCGCAAACTCGATACGCCTCCGGGACGTCTGATCGAGTACTACATGACCAAGGAGGGACCCGAACCTTTGGCCAAACACGACAGCCCGATCGACTACGAGCACTACCTCGACAAGCAGCTCCGCCCGATCGCCGAGCCGGTCCTGGATTTGATCGGTGTGAGTTTTCAGTCACTGCTGGGTGGAGAACAGCAACTCGAGTTGTTCTAGGGGTTGCTTGGTTGGCAGGAGTGGGAGGAAGGCTTAGCCCCGAGTAACTGGAGCGACGTAGTTCAACGTCTGTGAATGTGTAGGTCGCCAGTTTGACTCGAGGCTAATCACCTCCGCTGACATGTACTTCGGCCAGCGGGGTGGGAACTTTGAGGACTTTCTCGGAAATTCCGAAAACTTGCCTCAACCCTCGTTTCGCGGCAGCGTCTGCAGCTTCACGGGCACCTCAACGATCTCACGGTCACGGATCACCGAGACGGCGACCGTGTCACCGACGCTGAAATCCTGCAGGATGCTCTGCAGCTCGTTGATCGTCGGACAGGCGCGGCCATTGATCTTGACGATGATGTCCCCCTGACGGTCCCCATCCTGATCGAGCAAACCCGAGGCCTCGGCCGATCCCCCAGCGAGAAGATCACGGATGTACAGGCCGTAGACATTTCGACGCAACGACACTGGAGTCAAGACGACACCCAGTCCCGGGGTCTTCACCTGACCGTGCTCGATCAGGTCGGGGACAATGTGGCGCACCGTGTCGGCCGGGATCGCAAAGCCGATCCCGGCATAAGCACGAGTGGGACTGGCGATCGCGGTGTTGACGCCGATCAAGCGCCCCGCACTGTCGAGCAGCGGCCCCCCCGAGTTGCCGGGGTTGATCGCGGCGTCGGTCTGGATCACGCCGTACAGAGTGGTGCGTGCCTCCGACTCGATCTCACGACCAAGGGCACTGATCACACCTGTCGTCAGCGTTTGATCGAGGCCGAACGGATTACCGATCGCGAGAACCTTCTGCCCCACCTGTAGATCGTACGAAGTGCCGACCGGGACTGGGCGCAAGCGGTCTGCCGGTGCGTCGATCTTCAAGACGGCCAGATCTTTGTTCGGAGAGACCCCAACGAGAGCAGCGTCCCAGGAGCTCTGGTCCGACAGCGTCACTTTCGCGATCTTCACGCCCCGCCGGAGACGGGCGCCCAGATTCAGAACGTGGAAGTTCGTGACGATGTGTCCTTCTTTGTCCCAGACGAAACCGGTGCCGGTCCCCTCGGTGCGCACGACGCGGTAGAAGTTGCGCTTCACACCGTAGGCGGTCACGTGCACGGTCGACGGCGACGCCTCCCGGAAGAGTCGAATCTGGGCCTGTTCGTCGGGCAAGAACTCACCTCGCGGCGTTACGCTGCGCGCGGCGGCGTCCGTCACCTCGTCGCGGCTCCAGCGCCAGCTCGCGACCAGCACGAGCGCAACCGACAACAGGCCAACCAGGACCAACAGCGGGCGGGTGCGGGGCGCGCCAGCCGGGTTGCCACGAGAATCCATCCCGCCCGGAGTCTGTGTTCGTGGACCATAGTTTGGGGGTGGTGCGTCGGGTGTGTTCCAATTCATCGGGTCTCCTTCAACAATACTCTGTGGCTGCGCGAGCATGCGGTCGAACGCATGGGCGGGACCACAGACGGGCTCCTATTCTAGTCGGACTCACGTTCTGGTCCACCGGCGGATCTGCGGCACCGGTTGCGCCCCCGAGACCAAAAGAGGTACGGTGCGCCCCACGTGCTTGGCAACACCCAGCGCACAGCCAAGCTCTGGCCGGCGTCCAAGCTCAGAACGAGCGAGACCAGTAAGAGAAAGGGCAGCGTGTCCCCTTCGCGGACCTCTGACGAAGCAAGGCTCGTGCCGATTGCTGTCGACGAGCTCGTTGCGATTCTGCAGCAGAGCCAAGGCGTCAGAACCTTGCTACCGCGCGGCCTCGCAACCCGCCCCGTCGTCGCGGTCGCCAAACCCCGCGCCCAAGCAGTCACCGAGCTGAACCTCGCGCAGATGCCGCGGGAGATCGATCTCGACCCCGACGAGATGGTGGTGACCGTGACTGCTGGGACGCCACTGGCAGATCTCGATGCTGCTGCCAGAGCCCATGGATTGTTCGTACCACCGATCCTTACGGGGACACCGCTCGACGCGAGGATGCCAGGACAACACGGCCTTCTCGCGGGAACCATCGGTGGCCTCTACTCCGACCCGCGCGAACTCAGCACGAGCGCCAGCCTCGGCCGAGTTCGCGATCATGTTCTGGGTATCGAAGCGGTACGCGGGGACGGCACGCCATTCAAGAGTGGCGGTCGCGTCGTCAAGAACGTCACCGGATACGACGTGACGCGCTTTCTCTGTGGTGCCCGCGGGCGCTGGGGCGTCATCACGAAGCTGCACTGGCGGCTACAGCCCAGGCCGCAACAGGCCGCAAGTGCGCAGTTCGAGTTCGGCACGGCGTCCGAACTGTGGCGTGGCGTGGATGCGATCCGTGATTGCGGACGCGAACCCCTCGACGCATGGGTCATGCCGGATGAACACATCTTAGGAATTGTCGAAGCGTCGCGCGGCGAGTTCGCCAGCACTCAGATGCAACACTATCGGGAGCTGCTGCAGGACAATGGCGGCACCGAGATCGAGCCGGCCGCGCCGCGAGGCACAACCGCTGCCGAGAGCTGCAACGCAACGACACTGGTGCGCGTGCGCGCTCCGTACAGCCGCTGGGCTACGCTGACCAACCCTGTCGCAGGCGTGCAGTGGGAACGCGTGCACCCGTTCGCGGACTTCGCTCTCGCCAGGCTGCCACACCACGAACTAACCCCGACAGTCGCCGCGCTGCTGCAATTGCGGCAACAGTGGGCTCCATTGGGAGCGACCCTCGCTGTCGAAGCCATCACGCCGGATCTCTTTGGCTTGGATCGCGCAACGCTTCACGGAACCGACGAACCATCAGCCGTGCGCGAACTCGCGCAGCGCTTGCATAAGGAATGGGATCCTCATGGAACGCTCGACTACGAGGCCGCCGATGGACCGTAGTCAACTGCAGCAGCTACCCACGTTGAAGGACTGCGTACACTGCGGTCTCTGCCTGCCGGCCTGCCCCACTTACGCCATCACCGGCAAAGAAGTGGAGTCTCCTCGGGGTCGCATTGCAGCGCTACGCCTACTGGCCGAGGGCAAGTCCGACGTCACGCCTGCATTGGCGGAAGGACTCGACAACTGCCTGATCTGTCGCTCTTGCGAAAGCCACTGCCCGTCAGGAATCAGCATGGAACAGCTGATCGCCGGCTACCGCGCTGACACTCCAGCCAAAGGATGGCGCGCCGCGCTAGAGCGCTTTGCACTCCGCAGAGTAGTCGCCGCACCACGACGGATGCGCATGGCAACGGCGCTCGCTGCTGCCAGTGCGCCCATACTGCGACACCTGCCGCTCGCACGACTGGGGTTGCCGGCTGACTTGCCGCGCCGCGACCGCCTAAGAACGCGCAAGCTGCCACTGCCGCGGCGGCTTGATCCGGCCGGCGATGCTCGCGGGACGGTCGCCCTGCTGCGCGGCTGCATCACCGACATCTGGTTTCGCGACGAGCTGTTGGCAACCGCGCGTGTCCTGCGTCACAACGGTTATGTAGTGCATTTGGTCGGACCCGGATGCTGCGGCGCACTGCACAAGCATGCGGGCTTGGCGGAGACGGCAGAGCAGCTAGGAACGACAGCCGCAGAGCAGCTATTGGCAGTTCAGCCCGACTGGATCGCGATCGAATCCGCTGGTTGCGCCCCGGTCTTTGCAGGCGAGCACGCAATCACTGGCCCCCTGACCCAGACCGCGGACAAAGCCATCGACCCGTTCACGTTGCTCGTAACTGAGGGATGGCAGCCGCCACGCCTGCGAGTCTCAGGTGACTGGGTCGTCGCACCGCCGTGTCACCATCAGCACGGCCCGTTCGGCGAGGACGGCGTGCGTACGGTACTCGAGCAGACACTGACGAGCGGCTACCGCGAGTTGCCGCCACCGGACCACTGCTGCGGTGCGGCTGGCACGTACATGGTGCGCAACGCGCGACAGTCTCGTGCGATCGGCGACGCCGCGCGTGCACGATTCATTGCCAGTGGCGGTACTGGGCTCGTGACCGGAAACCCAGGCTGCCTGCTGCGCTGGGAGTCGCTCCTCCCCGATTCGACACCCGTCCTCCACCCCTTAGCCGTCCTCGATCGCGCGTATCGCGATGGGGGTGACTACACCGACGCGTGAGCTATAATCACGCGAACTCATCAACCACGGAGAACAGCCTTGTTGAAGTGCCCCGCCCCACGACTATGGATCATCCCTGCCGTGCTACTCCTGATGGCAGTGGTGCAACGCTACCACGCTGAGGTAACGCACCTGCATCCGTGGAAAGGGGGCGGCTTCGGCATGTTCGCAGCGGTTCCCCCGACGCACTTGCTCACGATGAAGACCCAAGATGGGAAGTTCTATTACAAGACACCTACGCCGGACACGATGCGTCGTGCGGGGCGCGTGCTCAGTACTCATCCGACCCCCGCGCGGTGCGAGCAGTTCGGGGCAGCAATCCTCGAACAGGATTGGGTTCTGATCCCCGGCGCCGACGGCAACTTCCCTGTGACGAGAGATCGCGCCAGCGCATTTCCCAGCGCCCAACCGGTCACGCTGAAAGAAGTCACGCTCGACATTTCGCAGTACGTTTTCGACAAGAAGACATCTCAGATGCGCCATGCGCCGCTGCTCGACTCCGTGACCGTGAAGAGAACGAACTAACCCGATGCGACAGTTCTTCGAGAAACTGCTGAGTCGCGACCCACTGGACACGGTGCTGCTGCTGACGCTGCTTCTCGTTGCGGTGAATCCCGGTGAGTCTTTGATGCTGCATGCGTCGATACAGACTTCCAGCGGTCCGCTGCATGCCGATGGCTCCGTGTGGCTCGATTGGCTATTGCTGGTGAGCACCGCCATCGTTGGCGTCAGCGGGATCTTGTCGCCCCAGCTACGGTCGTCGGCCGCGCTCTGGTTCACACTCGGCGGGCTGCTGGCTGTCGTCAACGTCTGGCACAACTGGCACTTCTCCGACAACCACAAGTTCGTGATCTGCTATTGGTGTTTCGGCCTCGGAATCTGCCAGCAGCTGCGCGATCCAGCCCGCGGCGCTGCTTGGACTGGACGCATCTTGGTTGGACTCGTGTTCGGGGTGGCGACTCTGTGGAAAGTCACGTCGCTGGGCTACCTCGACGGCTCCACGTTCCAGTTCCTGTTGATCACTGACGAACGCTTCTTCGCAATGGCGCATGCGTTGGCTGGTTTCACGACCGACATGTTCGAAGCAAACCGCCTGGTCCTGACCGAAGAGCTCGCCAAGCCGACACAACTCCTGCCGACAGTCCAGTACGTCGCGGCGCACTCACTACAGACGACAGAGTCGATCCCGGCGCTTGCCGTGTTCTTGACGTGGTGGACGATCTTGATCGAGGGAGCCATCGCCGTCCTGTTTCTGATCGATCGGGGTGAGAAGTGGGAGAAGTGGCGCCATGGCGTGCTGCTGTTCTTCATCTTCACGACCTACCCGCCAACCAGCGTGATCAAGTTCGGCTGGATCTTGGTGATCATGGCGCTCGCGGCGGTCCCGTCGGAGTGGCGCCGCACCCGCACGGCGTACCTGTTCCTGTTCTTGTACATCTACGTGTTTGCAGAAAGCTTCCTGCGCAACGCATACTTCAGCTGGGCCAAGGGCTAGTACACAAACTCGTTCGCCGACTAGCCGTACGCTTCGACCGCCTCACCGCGCCCGATCAAGACCATGCTGGCCAACCCTACGAAGAGCCCATGCTCAACGACACCGGGGATCGCACCCAGTGCGGTAGCCAGCGCGTCCGGGTCGTCGATCTGCCGAAAGGGGCAGTCCAGAATGAAGTTGCCTTCGTCGGTGCGAAACGGCCGGCCGTCTTTGTCAGTGCGCTGCACCGGCTGACACCCCAAAGGCGAAATGGCAGTGCGAACAGGCTCGAGGGCAAACGGTATGACCTCGACCGGCAGTGGAAACGCACCGAGTTTTTCGACGTACTTGCTGCCGTCGGCGATGACGATCATTCGGTCACTCGCCGCGGCGACGATCTTCTCTCGCAACAGCGCACCGCCGCCCCCCTTGATCAATCGTAGCTGTGCATCGACTTCATCGGCGCCGTCGATCGTGAGGTCGAGCTGGTGCAACTCGTCGAGAGTCGTGACGTCGATTCCACACGCGAGCGCCTGTTGCGCCGTCGCCTCCGAGGTGGCAACACAACGTACGCTCAGTCCTGTACGCACTCGCTCGCCGAGAAAGTCCACCATGTGCTTGGCCGTGGATCCCGTGCCCAGTCCCAGACGCATGCCATCCTCGACGAACTCCAAGCTGCGCCGGGCGGCCGCCTGCTTCTCGTGATCTCCACTCATCTAGACTCCCCTCTCACGAGGGGCAGCCTATCAGATCAGGTAGTCCGTGCGGAGACGATCTGCGCAGGACAGGTGACAGCGCGCCGTCCTGGAAGCGCTGCCAAGGTGGGACTACTTGCGCAGTGGGTTCTTGCGCAGGGCCTTCACGACGAACTCCCGCGACTCTTTCGTCACGAGGCGGATCGTCTTCAGCAGACTGTTACGGTAGGCGTACTGCGGCTTGTTCTTCATCAAGACCTTCATCGTGGCTCGCGCGTCGTAGGGGTAGACGAACTCCTCTTCGCCAACTTTTGCAGCCGGCTGTGCCGCGGGAGCGGCCTCCCCGTCCTTGCCCTTCACATACTTCTTGCGCCGGATTCCGTAGCGCTGCAGCAACTGGCGCAGCGATCGCTCGGTCTTGGTCTCCTCGTAGTTGCGCATCACGTTGAAGAACGTACGCAGGAACAGGATCGGATGGTGCAGCATACGAGTCATGAAGAAGCCCATGTAGGCCTTACGACGCATCGTATTGAGTTCTTCGTTCGTGACCTCGTCGTCGAAGGATACAGCGCGGTTGAGATCGCCGATCGTCAACAGGTCCAGCCAGTCGCGCCCTTCCATCTTGTCCTTGCTGAGGTCCCACAAAGGTGTGCCGGGCAACGGAATGAACAGCCCGAAGCCGACTTCATCGACGCCGACCTTCGCGAGCTCCTTCGCGTAGTCGATCGTCATCTGCATCTCCTCCTTGGTCTCCCCAGGGAGTCCCAGAATGAAGTACGCAGCGACCTTCATGCCAACTTTGTGCGCCTCCCGACCGCATTCTTTCAGCTGCTCCAGATCGAAGTCGCGCCCCTTCTTGATGACTTCCTTCAGGACCCGTGGCGACCCACTCTCCGGAGCAAGGGTCACGTGGTTGCAGCCGCTCTCTTTCATCTTGCGCAGCATGCCACCGTTGGTCCGGCTAGCGCGAATCCCGTTCGGCGTCTGCCACTTGACGTCGAGTCCCCGCGCGATGATCTCGTCGCAGATCTCGATCAGGCGCTTCTCGTTGATCGTCATGTTGTCGTCTTCGAAGTGAAACTCGGTAATGCCCCACGTATCGAGGCAATACTGCATTTCATCGACGACGTCTTGGGCAGAGCGCGAGACCCAGCGGGTCTTTCGCGAAGCACAGAACGTGCAGCCGTAGGGGCAGCCGCGCGAGCTCAGCATCGTCGTCCAGCGACCATTGGTTGCCCCGTGCGACTCTTGAGTCTGAATGTACGACTCCATCGGCAGCAAATGGCGCGCTGGATACGGCACGCTACCGGAGTCGAGTTCAGTCAGACGCACCGATGATTCCAACTTCACGGGCTTGCCGTCTTGTCCGCGGACGACCAACCCTTTCAGCGCGTCGTAGTCGATCTTGCCATCCAAGTGCATCACCAGCCGCAGCAAGATCTCTTCGGCCTCACCAATCGCGACATAGTCGACCGCTGGGCAGGTCTCGAGGATCTCGTCAGCTTGTGCTGATGGGTGCGGACCACCCAAGATGACCTTCATGTGTGGAAAGCGATCCTTGATGCGAACCGCGAGTTCCTCGACAGCCGGGTAGGCGAAGCTGAACAAGTTGGAGATCCCGACGAGATCAGCGTCCGGGTCGAGTCGCTCCAGAATGTCATCGAAACTGAGGCCGCGGAGAAACGTGTTCTTGTGGAACGGTGTGATCGTCTTCGGTGCTTCGCCAAGCGCATCGATGACTTGCACCTCGAAGCCATCCTCGAGCAGGTAGGCGGCCAGGTACGCTACGCCAAGCGGCGGCTGCACACCGGATGCTACTTGCGTCTTCACGAAAATCTGCGGCGGGTTGATGAGGACGGTCTTGATCATGATTCGCTCACTACCGGGATTCTCGACGGCCACAAAAGTCGTCGCCACGGAACACCAGCGACGCGTACACATGGGCAGACAGCGCGGCGGCTATCTACCCGTTCGTCGGCCGCTTCGGGAGTTGGCTGAAACACTTATGCGCGAGCCTGGCGCGCTCGCGACGTTCCGATAACTGAATTACCGGCTATTGCGGGAACTTGTTCCACGCTCGATCCCCGACGACGACGTTGCGGAAGCCGGCGAGACGCGAGTGCCGCCCCTTCTTGAGGTCGGACTCTTCGACGTGCAGTGTCATCGCGCGCGACCCGGGGAAGTTCTCGATGCGATCGCGAGAATAGTAGCCTTCCAGGTAGATGTCTCCTCCACCGCGGCGGCCGACCTGCAGCCACTCGCCATCGCGAATGATCTCACCTCGTACGACCACAGTCGTCCGGTAGTCGACATGAACCGTGCCATAGAGATCCCCGAAGACAACGAGGGTCGTCCCGCGCTGGCAACGGACGACACCCGTGAGGTTTCCATCAATGCAGATCGTTCCAGAAGACTTCGCCGTAATGTTCCCCGCCATCTCACCGAGCACGACGACTCCCGCGTTACGCGAGTAGCGAAGTTCTCCAGCACGTCCAATACCAGCTTCCGCGTAGATCAACCCGCCGTGATCGAGCTGTAGCGACGTCAACAGCGGTGCACCCAGAACGAGATGTCGATCTTTCGTGACGACAAGGTCGTGCGGCGGAAAATCGAGCTGGATCAGCTGCCCTTTGTTTACCCGCAGATAGTGATTGCGTCCGGGCATCTTGCCCAGCAGCTTGCGCAAGTCGCGCAAAGCCGTGTAGATGTCGGCAACTGGTTCGACACCCGTGACGACGTCGGAACTCATCCGCACCGCGCCCCCGTCGGGTACGGTCGGCAACTCTGCATAGGCCAGCACCACGCTGCGGTCGAGCGCATGCGTCGCGCGCTCCTCTTCGACGATGCGCGCCTTGTAGACCCTGCCGTCACGGGCCCGAATCAAGACGACGCCGGTTCGTTCGTTGGCTGAGACCGAGCCATACAGCGTGACCTCGTCGGCCTCGCTGAGGTCGTCGGGCGCGTCGAGAAGCGCGTCGAAAACCTCGGGTTGCGTCGGCGGATTGCCAACGACAATCCGTGGATGATAGACCTGCTCGCTGCCTCCCGGCGTACCCAATACGCAACGGCCACCACGTAAGTCGAAGCAGATCAGGTCGTGGCCACCCTTCACGGCTGACGTATCCGTTGCGTTGTCGGCGACGACGGTCGGGGAGCCAAACCGGTAGCGATCACCGATGCGCAGCACGACCTCGCCCGGCGCGAAAACGAGCGGCTGCGTGTCGCGGCGATCGACGGCGCCGTCGCCGCTATCGGCAGTTCGTTGCGGCGCGTCTACAAACGGCTGAAATGCAGGGTTGGCGGCCGGATCCACCTGACTCGTCGTGCGAGCGCTCGAGTGCGCGTCGAACCCGGCGGGCTGCGTCCGGTCCTCAGCGGGCCAATTCAACCAGCTCACGAACGCAAGGCACAACGCACCCGCCACGAATCCAACGCTGATCATCATGACTTTTGAGTGCGCGTCGCTCACAGGTTTGGTCCCTTACAGGCTCCGGCGAAGAATCGTGACCTGCCACCAATAGAACGCGAAAATCACACCTCAGCCAAGAGAATCCCGGGTGAGAGATGCTGCGTATGCTGTCTACTGCCCGTGAGCGTTCGCATGATCTTCGGCAATGACGGCCGCAAGACGTTCGACAGCTGGCGTGAAGGCACTCTCCCACTCCGCTGCGCGTTCGGCGTTCCAACCCCAACCGACACCACGGATGCATGCCATGGCTTGCGCCCCGGCCCAGAAACCCTTCAGCTCCAGCACCCCGCTGCCTTCAGACCAAGCGATCGCCGTCTCTGCCGCTGTCTGCGCCAATACCGTTCCGGTGACGCTGCCGCCATCGCGGAGCACGAGCCGGCAGTCGCTGCCAACCGAACCCGGCACGCCAGACTCCGTCAGCCATTGCGCCAGTCCCGCTTCGTCGCGATAGAAGCGGTCTGCGTCAGGGAGCACCGGCGTGGGGCGCAGTAGCAGGAATGCACGCTTGTCGTGGCCAAAGTGGTTCTCGAGGTAGTGCCGCAGCGTGGCGAGCGCCATCTCCCACCCCGAGTCGATCCCCTCGTACTCGTTGTCCCACTCGGCACCATCTTGGAAGCCTGAGTTGACGAGGCGAATCACCGTCTTGCCCCCACGACTCTCAATGTCGATCTCGAGGACTCCGCGGGGGCGATCCGGCAGCTGCAGCGCCAGCACGAAACGTTTGTCTAGTTCCGCCTCCACGACTTGATAGGGAATTGGGTGCGGCACCATGTCGAACGACCACTCGAACGTCGTGCCGACCTCGGGACTGCCTTTGGCATCATCGACGAACCACTGCGCCAACTTCGTCGGGTCGGTCCACGCGTCCCATACCTGGCGCGGCGTTGCGGTGGTCTCGATCTGCTTACGGACCTGGCGGCCACGACTGTCGTCATGCATTGGGTTGCTCCTCATCGCTTTCCTGTGCGGTGTCTTTCAGTGGAGTCTTCTTCTTGGCGGTCATCTTCTGGGCGCTATCTGTGGGAGGGATCGGCCAAGAGCCCACGAGCAAGCGGTAAGGGCGTCCCGGTGCTTCCCCACCACTGCGGCCTTGCTGCGGCGACGTGAACCTCGCGACGACGTCGACAACCGCTTGTTGCAACGCTTCGGTGAACGCCGTCCGCTGCTGCGCACTCTCGAACCGAAACTCAGAAGACACCGACATCGTTGGCAACGGCTTGGCCGCGGCGGCAGCCTGCTCCCGCGCGACGGAGACTTCGTTCTGCAGCTGTGCTGCCAGCGCCAACAGGTAGGCGCTGCTGAAGGGGCCTGCGACCGTAGCGCGATCGAGGGCTGCCCCTCCCAACACCGCAGGCGCCAACAGGTAGGCGCGCGCCGTAGCGATGTAGCGCTGTTCGGTCATGCCGCGCTTCTTGCGGGTGCCGGCCTTGTGCAAGAAGCCGCAGCGATGTAGCTCGCGCACGTGGTAGTTGACTCGCTGCCGCGGCACCCCCAAGCGCGTCGCAATGCCGGCTGCCGAAATCGGGGTGCGCGCTTCAGCGAGTACCGATGCCCGCAGCGGATGCAGCAGCGCCGCAGCTCGTGCCGGATCGGCGACACACTCCAGCTCGCCGGCCTCGTTGGGCTTGGGATCGGCTTTGGAAGCCGCTTCTCTCGTCGATCTCGCGTTCATGAAAGGGATTGTTGTCTAGAAAGCACTAGTTGTCAATAAAGCGCACGAGAGAGGTACTAAGTAACTTATTTTTGGTACCTTGCGCCCCTCCTGCGACCACCAGCGAGACCGTGTAGGCCGCCAGATCCAACTCCGGCAGATCCGCACCAGCCCAGCGGGTAGGATAAGAGCCGAACAGTTGCCCAACGCAGCCAGCAGATCAGAGAGGAGACGGCGGACCATGATCCAGCACAGCCCAAACCGACAGTTGCTCCAGGTCGCGGTGTTGATCGGGGTTTTCTCGCTCGTGCCGACAGCAACCTTCGGATTCATTCGCGGCGACGCCAACAGTGACGGTAGCGTCAGCATCGCGGATCCGATTGCCCTGTTGAACGTGCTGTTCGTGCCAGGTACTCCTCCGCTTGCGTGTGCCGACGCCGGCGACGGCAACGATGACGGCGCGCTCAACATCGCCGACGCCGTCTACGTGCTGAACGCGCTGTTCGTGCCTGGATCGTCACCGATTCCGGCGCCGTACCCGACCAGCGGCACCGACCCAACGCCGGACTCGCTGCCGAGCTGTGCGCCGACCTCGATCCCGTTCCAGACCATTTCGATCGGCGACGACTCGGGTCATGCGACCGGGATCCAGACGGTGATCTACACCGCCAACGCGTGGAGCAGCTTCTGGTCGCTGCACAGCAACGCCCCCCTCCCCAGCGTCGACTTCAACCAAGAGATGGTCGTCGTCGTTCTGGCGATTGCGCCGAGTCTCGGGCACACGATCGACATTACGCAGATCGTCGAGAACGCCGGTGACCTCGAGATCCACTACACAGCGCTGCTGCCTGGCGCGTACCTGCCGATGCCGATAGAACCGCACCACGTGGTCCGCGCTCCGAGGACGTTTGGAAACAACGTCGTCTTCGTGCCGACGATCATCGCGTTGCCGTAGGCAGAACCGCCTGTCGCAACCGAAGAACGGCGCCTGAAGCGATAGAAAGGGCGTTCTTTGCCACAATCACCACAGTTAGACGATGCGGAGCTGGACCGACGCTTCCTGACGCTGCGCATCATCTATGGCGTGCTGATCATGGGAGTCGTCACATTCGCGGCCGTAGCAGCGATCCTTCCAGCCGACGTGTTCGGCCCCAGCAACCTCGAACCGAACTCGTTCGACGACCGCTCTTTCGACAACGAGCCGCTCGACTCCGAACGCAGCGCGTCGCCGACACGCATGCTGGTCTGGATCGCCATCGCATTGACCGCAACGACCGCGTTGCCTGCCGGGGCGCTGGCAGGCGCATTGGGGCGACGCAGTATCAGCGCAGGGCGACCGGCTGCAAGTCGCGTTTGGTCAAGCTACCAAGCAGCGAAGATCATGACGGCAGCTCTGATCGAAGCGCCGGGCCTCCTGTGGTGTGTGATCGCGCTGTTGACCGGAGATGCGATCTACACGGCCGGCGCCGCGCTGTGTGCTGTGCTGATGCTCTGGAACTTTCCGAGCACGAACCAGTACGAAGACTGGGTGGCTGCTGCCGACCATTAGTCCTTCTACTGGCCGCGGGGCGCAAACGGTGCAAGATCCCACGCACAGTCACCGGTAAGAATCAGCTCAGACACCACCGCGGCAGTGATCGGCGTCAACGCAACGCCGATCTTGTAGTGACCGACCGCAGCGAACAACCCATCGACGCCGGGCACGCAGCCAAGATAAGGGCGCAGATCCACAGACGACGGACGCAACCCAGACCGGTGCTCGACGACTTGCGACGCCTGCAGCTCCGGGAGCAAGTCCACCGCACCGGCGAAGAGAAGCTCGCGTGCGGCCGGCGTCGGAGTGCGGTCGAAACCCGCTTCATGCTCGGTCGTCGCGCCAACGACAACCGTGTTCTGGTCGCGGCGCAGCACGTAGATCGCCCCGCAACGGATCAATCGATCGCTGACGGGTTGCTGGACACGCAGCGTCAACGACTGCCCGCGAGCAGGCTCGGTCAACGTAGCATCCTGCACCGTACGAAGCTGCGCTGCATGCGCGCCGGCCGTCAGAAGCACCTGCTTGCACTCGATCGTTGCTGCGTCGTTGGCCAAGCGGACCCCGGTCACGCGAGCACCTGTCCCGCGATCGCCGGCGGTCACGACATCTTCCACCTCGGCGTGTTCACGAATCTGCACCCCGCTCCGTTCACAGGCAGCGCGCAGCGCAGCGACCAGTCCGTCGACGTGCACCTGTGCCGTGATCCGGCAGTGAATCGCCCCATGCTCTGCAGGGCGTAGGCCGGGCTCGAGCTGCGCCACTTCGGCCGCGGTGATCACTTCTTGCGGCGCACAACCATCGATCGCGTTCCACTGCTGCGCGCTGAGGCGCACCTCGTGGTGAGCGTTCTCGCGACGGCCAGCGCTGCGCAGTAACTCCAACCGTCCACGCCGCTCGTACAGCGGCTGCGTCGCAAACTGCGCGAGCTCTGCGCAGAAGTTGGGATAGAGAAGCAAAGATTCGCGCTGCAGTGCAGTCAGTGCATTCTGCCGCGTACTGACCGAAGGGACCAACGCGCCCAGGGCGGCATACGACGCGCCGCTACCGCAACGGTCGGCTTCCAAAAGCGTAACTGCCCGTCCACCTTGAGCGAGACGCCAAGCAGTCGCGAGCCCCATCACGCCACCGCCAATGACGACAATATCCGGGGTCACTGGACGGGGTCGACTTGCGGATTCGCCTGAGTGACGTCGTCCCATTCCAACGCGGCGCCGGCGGCGATGTCGCGCGCGGCACGACGGCCGACCACGCGATCCAGTGCCTCTGCGCCGATGCCCACCTGCGGACGGCGTGCCGACAAATGCTCGCGAACGATCACGGACCCGGCTGCGATCGCGACCTTGGCCGTCAGACTCTTACGCACTTTCGGGATCGTCGGGACCTCTACTGCAGTGGGTTCCTTCTCTGCTCGCCCAACGGCTTCCGGTAGCTGTCGCAAAGCAGTCACCAGTTCTCCCAGTGCAGTAGGCTCCAACGAGGCGGCGTGGTCGGGCCCCTCGGCTTCGCGATCGTAGGTGAAGTGCTTCTCGATCACGACCGCGCCCAGCGCAGCTGCCATCACCGAAACCCAGATACCCGGAGTGTGGTCGGAGTAGCCAACAGGGCGGTCGAGGGCCGCGGCCAGAGTGGCAAGCACCGCAAGGTTCGCGTCCGGGACCGGACACGGATAGGCAGTCGTACAATGCATGACGACGATGTCGCGCGCGCCTGCGCCTTCGAGCCAACCCACGGCGCGCTGCACTTCAGGCAAGGTTCCCATCCCTGTTGCAAGAAGCACCGGCAGCCCGGTTGCCGCCACTCGCTCGAGGAGCAAGGGGTTCGTCAGGTCCGCCGACCCAACCTTGAATGCTGGCACGAGCGGCGCCAAGACGTCGACCGCCTCGACGGTGTGAGGAGTCGAAAGAAAGAGTATGCCGCGTTCGTCGCATACGTCCTTGAGCACAGCGAACGCATCCTCTGCCAGCTCGAGTGCCGCCAACAGCTGTCGTTGCGTCGCTGCCGTCTTGCCGCGTTTTTGGTACTCGACCAGCGGCGCGGCGTCGGTAACGAGATCGTCGGTGCGAAACGTCTGGAACTTGACGGCGTCGGCGCCCGCAGCGACCGCAATGTCGATCAGTCGCAGCGCCGTATCGAGATCTCCGTCATGGTTGACCCCAGCTTCAGCGATGACGAACGGACGCTCGCCGCTTTGAAGCAGCCGAACACCGATCGCGACGGAGCGCTCGCGGCCTGACTTCTCGCTCATGGAATTCGCCTTCCGTTCCCTGGTCTGCAGGGTATCGCGTCCAGCAACTCGCGAGAAGGGCACAAAAAAACCCGGGCGCCGCTGAGCGGCGTCCGGGTTTGCGTTTCGCTGGCAGCGCTTAGCTGGCCGGCTTGACCTCGACGGGCTTGGCGGTCTTCGCCGACTTGCCACAACCACCGCAGCAACCGTTGGCCTTCTCAGCCTTGGCAGCGACGGGCTTCATCTTGGTAGCGGTCATGAACTTCGCGAGCTTGTCCTTGCTCGACTTGCAGCCGTTCGCGGCGCACTTCTCGAGGTAGGCAACCTTCTTCGCGAGGTCCTTCGAGCACTCCGTGCCGAACTCCTTCTTCAGAGCCGTGAGCATCGCGCCGGACTTGGCGCAGCCACCATCGGAGCCCTTGCAGAGCTTCGCGACCATAGCGGAGACGCTGACCGGCTTGGCCGCGACGGCGGCCTTGTCCATGCCGAACTCTTTCGTCAGCTTGGCAAGCTTGTCCACACTCGACTTGCAGCCCTTGCCGGCACACTCTTCGAGGTAAGCAATCTTCTTCGACATCCCAGCGATGTCCTTGGAGCACTCCGAGCCACAGGCCTTGCTGAGCGCGGCGAGCTTCTCTGCGGACTTGGCGCAGCCCTTCTCGGCACCACAGGCGAGCTTGGCGACCATTTCGCTGAGCTTCATCTCGTTGCATGCGACACCCTTGTCGCCACAGGCGCTGGCGCAGTCCTTCTTCGCAGCGGCGGCCTTGTCGCCACAGGCGCTGGCGCAGTCCTTCTTCGCAGCAGCGGCCTTGTCGCCACATGCGCTGGCGCAGTCCTTCTTCGCAGCTACGGCCTTGTCGCCACAGGCGCTGGCGCAGTCCTTCTTCGCGGCAACGGCCTTGTCGCCACAGGCGCTGGCGCAGTCCTTCTTCGCAGCAACGGCCTTGTCGCCACAGGCAGTCGCGCAGTCTTTCTTCGCGACGGCCTTGTCACCGCAGGCGGTGGCACAGTCCTTCTTCGCGGCGGCAGCCTTGGCTTTCTCAGGACAACACTGAGCATCCACTCCGGCGGCAACGCCGAAAACAAATAGACAGACGAAGAGTAGCTTCTTCATGGGTCTCCTCTAGGAAAGGTTTCTAACCGCGACGGGTCGCTATCCAACGCTCCCGTAGGTACGACGTCGGGCCCCGAAAAGTTGGCCCCGAAGTCAAAGTCTCTCAGAAAAAGTATCGGCCGGCGACGCGCTTCGTAACGATTTCGGCGCTACACCGCAGTTTGCTGTACCCGATTTCTGAATACAGCCCCCCATGGGCTGAATTCACAGTTTAACACTTAGCAGCGTCCATGCCAGAGGCTGCGGGATTCCTCGCGAACCACCCGACCTCGCTGCCGGTCGAAAGCTAAGAGCCTACTTCCAAGGCACTTGGAACAGCCAGAGCTGCCCCTGACACCGATCGCGGGATCCTCCAACGCCAGTAGGAACGGGGCTACGGTCCAGCGGGTTCCCAGCGATAGTCCGAAAGGGGCAACCGGTTACCCCGAAAGCGGACCCCTTCCTGCTCCAGAAGAGCCTGTTGGCGCCCCGGAGACTCCTTTTCGTCGGTCGAGCATTTGCCTTGGGCGTTCACGACTCGGTGCCAGGGGACGTTACGCGGGGCAGTGTTGAGGGCCCACCCAACGGCGAGCGGAGAAATCCGAGCCGCCATCGCCTGGGAAATCTGCCCATAGGTCATGACGCGCCCGGGCGGAATGCCGCGGACGAACTCGTAGACCTCTTCCCAGACCGGCCCACCCATCGCCCTACGTCCCCAGCACTTGCTGCACTACTGCGAGGATCTGATCGTGATAGCGACCATTGCTGGCGATCACGCCGCGATTCTCCTCCAGCTGCCGGCCGCGACCGAAGTCGAGTGGCAGGCCGCGGACGTCCGTGACCCGTCCTCCAGCCTCTTCCATGACAATGGCTCCGGCGGCGTGGTCCCAAATCTTCTCGCGGTAGTCGGCTCGCGTCGGCAAACGCAGGTAGATCTCTGCGTCTCCGCGCGCCAGCGCACCGTACTTGACCTGCGAGTCGAGCCGCACCGGCTCGTTGGCAATCCCCAACTTCCGAGCGATCTGCGCCGACGCGCTCTGATCGGAGTGCCCACTCTCGACCGATTCACAAAAGCGCGCCTGGGCGAGGTCGGCGACGGCACTGACCGAACACGTTGTCTCGGTCGTATCGGCGCCGAACAGGGACTGCGAAACGGTACCTTGCCCACGCTCGGCGACGAACAGCACGCCGTCGCCGTCCGGGCCAGCGAGTTGCGGGCAGCCAAGCACACCTAGTTGGACTTGGCCATCCTCGATGAGCCCGAGCGCGATCGCGTACTGTTCCTTGCGCAAGAATCCCTTCGTGCCGTCGATCGGGTCCAACGTCCAGAACCGACCACTCGCGGCACTGCCACCCAAGTCGATCCATGCGAGTACCTCTGCGCTCGAGGCGCCCTCGCGAACCGTCGTCACTTGCGCAACAACCTTCTCCAACACCTCTGCTTCCTGGCGGAGCTCGCGCGCATCTTCTTCACCGACCACAGGGATCTGCGCGGTCGCCGCCGCCAGCTGTGCGCAGACCACCGCTTGCGACGCATAGTCGGCTACCGTGACGGGGCTCCGATCCTTCTTCTCGAGAGTGTCGGGGTGCACCCAGTGCTGCTGGACGTTGCGACAAACCATCGCAGCGGCGCGGACCGCCGCAATCCCGGCCGCTCGTTCTTGCTGAAGCCCCATGCGTCACCCTCCTTGGATTCTCTTTGTCCGCACACTTTCGTATGCGGCCTCTCCCCGTGAGCAGCTATCCTGCGTAGAATGCCGCGTCTGCAGCGGAGCACAACCCATCCCGACCAGAAGCTGACAACTCGTGAAATCACGACAAACGGCGAGATCCTGGCGAACCGACAACGGCGAACGGCGAAGACAAGCCCCGTGGTAGATGAAACAGCCAGCAACCCGCAGCGCGCGACAGTGGTGCTGGGTGCCAATTCGTTCTCGGGACAAGACTTCGTCGACCTGTTGATCACCACAACCAACGACCGGGTCTTCGGGATCAGCCGCTCGCAGCAGCGCGACGCAACGTTCTCGAGCTACCTCAGACACGACCCTGACGTTCTCGCCCAACGCTTCGAGTACCACGCGCTCGACATGAACCACGACATGCCGGCGATCCTGGCCCTGCTCGATCGCTGGCGGCCTCAGCGCATCATCAACTTCGCTGCGCAGAGCGAAGTGGCTCCGAGTTGGGATCACCCAGAACACTGGTACCAGACCAACACCGTGGCTCTGTCGCAGCTCGTCAACCACCTCCGCGACTGCGACTACCTGCAACGCTACGTGCACATTTCGTCGCCAGAGGTCTATGGATCTTGCGTCGGCGAGGTGCTCGAAGATGCACCCGCCAACCCCAGCACACCGTACGCGGCTTCGAAGGCGGCCGCGGACATGTTGCTCGCGGTGTTTCGCAAGCAGTACGATTTCCCGCTGCTGACGATCCGCGCCACCAACGTCTACGGAGCCCGGCAGCAGCTGTTCAAGATCATTCCGCGCACGGTGATCTATCGCCGCCTGGGCAGGAAGATCCCGCTCCACGGCGGTGGTCACGCCGTGAAGTCGTACATCCACATCCGAGACGTCTCCCGCGGCGAACTGGCCGTGCTCGACCACGGCACAGTCGGGGAGACCTACCACATCTCTCCCGATCAGGGTGTCGCGGTGCGCGATGTCGTCGGCACGATCTGCAGCACACTCGGCGAAACGCTCGCAGACGCGACGACCCGTGTCGGCGAGCGCCCTGGACAGGATGCCGCCTACGTCATCGATTCGACGAAGATCCGCGAGGAACTTGGCTGGCAGCCTACGATCCCACTCGCAACCGGGATCAGTGAAGTTGTCGCGTGGATCGACGAACGCTGGCGGTCGATTTCTGAATTGCCACACGAGTATCTGCACGTGCCCTAGCGCTCGGGCCCCGCGCCTGACACACGCCGGCTCTTGTCATCGCGCGCGAAATCGGTTCCCTTCAGTCACATGACTCGCGACGACAAGCCAGACATCTCTGCGACCGAGACGGCTCTGGAGTCCGCGCTCGCAGACGGGCAACTCGAAGCTGCACAGCAGCTGCTCGCGGCCTACGGCGAAACGCCCCCGGCAGCGCTCGCGCGGCCTGCGGCCCGGCTGTGGATGGAACGACAGCGCTGGCAGCGCGCCGCGCAGGCCTGGGCCGGTGTCACGTCAGCGACAACAGAGGAACGCTGCAACGAACGCCTGTGCCGCAATCTCGCTGTGCTCGAAACCAACCACCCCACGATCGCTGGCGCCGTCGTCGCTGCCACGAACGACGACCGCTTCACGCTACACACCAGCGACAGTGGCGCCCTGACGATTGCTTTCGAGCGTGCCGACGGTTCACAACTCCTTCTGTCGGCACAGGAGGATCCGATCGCCGACGTGCGGCAGGTCGTCGCTGGCCTACAATCGCACCTTGACGAGTGCGCCACGCTGGCATTGTGCGGCATCGGCGACGGCTACCTGTTGGCAGAGCTTGCCCAGCAAGAGAGCCGCAGTGCCCTTGGGCTCGAATCGCAGATCTACGTGATCGTGCCCGATCCCGCGGCGCTACTGACGTGCCTCATGTTGCACGACTATTCCGGTGACGACGGCCCGTTGTGCCAACCTCGGTTTCGCTGGTACGTCGGCGCCGATTGGCTGACGGCACTGCAAACGGACCTCGCCGCGGACCTGTATCTCCCGCTGCCGAAGGTGCAGGTTCAGCTGCCACCCCACGGCACGGATACGGCCAAGCAGCTCGAAGCGGCTACGGACAAACTGCAGCGCCGCGATGATCGCTTTCGGCGACGGATCGACCAACACTACACCACCGTCGAACCAACGCAGCTGGCCGCGTTGCTGGGGGACGACCCGCCCCGGCGCCCGCGGATCGCTCTGGCAACGACCAGATTCACAACAGTGCTCCAGTACGCGACCCGCGACCTGGCCACGACGCTTGGCGGACTCGGCTGGGACGTGGAAATCATCATCGAACCAACCACCGAGCACCGCGTTACGAAGCCCGCAATTCGTGAAGTGTTGGCACGCTTTCGACCCGACTTCTTCCTGCAGATCGATCACTTGCGGCACGAGCACGGCGACCTGCTGCCGGCGGCTCTGCCGTTCATCTGCTGGGCGCAAGATCTGCTCCCCAACCTCCTCGACGCGAACGCGGCCGCGGCGACAGGTCCCTACGACTACGTGTTGACGTTCGACGTACCGCTGTTCGTCGACCAATACGGCTACCCGCAGGAACGCTGCATCGCGATGCCGTTCATGTTGGCGCTCCCCGCGAGAACGGGCCAGGGTACAGCGGCAGCGAGCCCGGCGACCCACGACCTCGTGTACGTTTCCAACATGTCCAGCACCCCAGAGCGCGCCTTTGAGTGGCAACGCAATGGCGCGCCGGCCGCGCTGCGATCGTTGTTGGACGCGTGTTGGGAACAGCTCCGACAACAGTATGCCGGGGACTTCCCGGTCAGCCAAAGGGTCGTCGGACACGGCGGCATCACAGACTTGCTGAACGCAACCGCGACGCAGACGGGCGTGCACTTGCCCACTGCTACGGCGGCGCGGCTGGCGAGTCACATCTTGTTTCCCCTCAACAGCCTTCTCTTTCGCCAGGAGGGGCTGCGCTGGGTTGCAGCGGCCGCTTCCGAACTCGGCAGCGACCTCGCCGTGTACGGCAGAGGTTGGGAACTGCACCCGGACTTTGCGCCGTACGCGCGCGGCGTCGTCGAGCACGGGGCCGCCCTGCAGGAACTGACGCAGCGCAGCCGCATCAACTTGAATCTCGAACCGTATCCGTGCGTGGCGCACCAGCGGCTGCTGGACGGCCTTGCCGCAGGTGGCTTCTTCCTGATCCGTGAGCACACGTCGAACCGAGTCCTGCAGCAGCTGGCGAATCTCCTCGACCAGTATGCAACCCCAGCGGTTCACGACCTGGCCAGCGCCCGCAGCCAATTGCCTGCAGCCCAGCAAGGTGCGCTCGAAGAACTCGTAACCCTGTGCTTGCCCCTGTGCTACGCAACTCCAGCAGATCCGGTGCGGTTGGTACGCTCCTATCAAGAAGCCAAAGTGCTGATTTCGCAGCAGACATCGCTCCCCTACCTCGACGCGGTTTCGTTCGCTTCTCCAGCGCAGTGCCGCGTCCGCATCGAGCATTTTCTCGGCGCCGCCAAGACCCGCCAATCGATCGCGGCCGCGCAGTGGGACAACATTCGCGATCGGCTCTCGTTTCCGGTTGCCATGAAGCGGGTGATCGGCGAGATTCGGCGACATCTAGCGGGCTAGAGGGGATTCTGCGAGCCGGGCAGGGACTGCCGTGGCTGCGCTGCCGCCAGGTCGACGGCCACTGGGAACGGGGGGAGCTCCAATGCCATCAGGCAACCGGCACCAAGACAAGGTCTGCTTGGTCACGGGCGGTGCGGGCTTCATTGGCAGCCACCTTGTCGACCGACTCATCGCTGCTGGGCATCGCGTCCGAGTCATCGACAACCTGGCATCTGGCAACCTCGACAATCTCGCGCCGCACAAGAACGATCCACGCCTACGCTTCGTCGAAGCCGACATCGCAACCACGTCGGAACTGACGTCACTGGCGGCCGGCGTGCAGTGGTTCTTCCACCTCGCGGCGCTCGCCGACATTGTCCCATCGATCGAACAACCGCAGCGCTACCATCAGGCCAACGTCAACGGCACGATCGCCGCGCTGGAAGCCGCTCGAGCAAGTGGCGTCGAACGCTTCGTCTACGCTGCATCTTCATCGTGCTACGGCCTCCCCGACCAATACCCGACCCCTGAGACCGCGCCGTGTCGGCCGATGTATCCGTACGCGCTGACGAAGATGATCGGGGAACAGTACGTACAACATTGGCAGCAGTGCTACGGGTTGCCGACCGCTTCGCTGCGGTTCTTCAACGTGTACGGTCCACGAGCACGTACCAACGGTACCTACGGCGCCGTCTTCGGTGTGTTCCTGGCGCAGAAGCTCGCCGGCAAAGCGTTCACGGTTGTTGGTGACGGCAAGCAGTCGCGCGACTTCACGTTCGTCACCGACATTGCATCGGCGCTGGTCGCTGCCGCTCGCCGCGCAGCTCCCGGCGCAATCTACAACGTCGGCTCGGGTGGCACGTACACGATTCAGCACCTCGTGGAGTTGCTGGGCGGGCCCGTCGAGTATGTCCCCGAGCGGCCCGGCGAACCTAGGTGCACGTTCGCCGACACGACCAAGATCACCGAAGAACTCGGATGGCAGCCACAAGTTTCTTTCGAAGACGGGGTCGCTGAGATGCTGCGCTGCATCGAACAGTGGCGCGAAGCTCCCGTCTGGGACCGGTCTTCGATCGATGTCGCCACGCGCGACTGGTTCCGCTACCTCGGTCCCAAGAACGAGACCAACGCCGCGATCGCCGGCGCGGGAGATCCTGCATGACTCGTCCGTCCAATTCCAACTGGCAGCGCAGCGGGGACAAAGTCATCGCGCTGGAGGCCCTCGCGGACGTCACGGAGAACGCCCGTGCGTGCGGCCAGAAAATCGTGCACTGCCATGGGGTCTTCGACCTATTGCACGTTGGGCACCTCAGGCACCTCGAAGCAGCCCGCCGATTCGGAGACCTCCTGGTCGTCACCGTGACTCCCGATGCGTTCGTCAACAAGGGACCCGGCCGCCCTGCCTTCAGCGCCGAGTCCCGCGCCGAAGCACTGGCCGCTCTCGCCAGTGTCGACTTCGTCGCGATCAACCGCTGGCCCACCGCTGTCGAGACCATCGGCATGCTGCGCCCTCACGCTTATGCGAAGGGGTCTGAGTACGCCGACAAGAACGCAGACCGCACTGGCGGCATCATCGACGAGGAAGCGGCACTGAGCGGGCATGGCGGCCGCCTGGTGTTCACGGACGAAGCCACATACAGCTCGTCACACTTGCTCCAGCACCACACCGACATGTACTCACAAGAAGTGAGGACGTTTCTCGGCGACTTTCGGGAAGAGTACCCTTCCGCGGAAGTGCTAGCCGCTGTCGACGCGGCGGCCTCGCGCCGAGTCCTGGTCATCGGTGAGACGATCATCGACGAGTATCAGTACTGCGATGCCATCGGCAAGAGTTCCAAGGAACCGACCCTGGCCGTGAAACCGTATTCGGTGGAACGCTTTGGCGGCGGCATCCTGGCTGTCGCGAACCACGTCGCGCCGTTCTGTGAGCAAGTTACCGCACTGACCGCTATCGGCAGCCAGGATGGGTCACGCGCGTTCGTGGAAGGAGCTCTGGCGGCCAGCGTACAGCCAAGGTTCATCGAACTCGAGCACGCACCGACAATCACGAAACGACGTTTCATCGATCGCTACTTCTTCCACAAACTTTTCGAAGTCTACGAGATGGACGACAGTGAACTCACTGGGCCGGACGAGGCGGCGCTACTGGACGCTCTGGACGAAGCGCTGCCGCAGCACGACGTCGTCATCGTAGTCGACTATGGGCACGGCCTGCTGACGCCTCGCGTCGTCGACAAGCTGACCAAGCAGGCGCCCTTCTTGGCTGTCAACGCCCAGTCGAACGCCGGCAACCTGGGATACAACACGGTCTCGAAGTACCCCCGGGCGGACTACGTGACCCTTGCCGAGAACGAGCTCCGCCTGGACAGCCGCGACCGCCATGGGCCCCTGCCGCCACTCGCGCGACGGGTCTCTGAGCGCTGTGGTGCCCGCACCGTCGCGGTCACACGCGGCGCGCAGGGTTGCCTGTTGTTCGATCGCAGTGCCGGCTTCGTCGAAGTGCCGGCGCTGGCAGGCACGATCAAAGATCGCATGGGAGCCGGCGATACATTCATGGCGATCACTGCCCTGACCGTCGCTGGGGAAGCCCCAGTTGCCGTCAGTGGGTTCTTGGGCAACGCCATGGCTGCAGGAACGGTGGCCACTGTCGGGCATCGTGGCTGTATCGACAAAGCGCCGTTCGTGCGACACGTCGAATGCCTATTGAAGTAGTGACAATGAGCCGCGAACTTGCTGTGTGCGACGAACAAGAGGGGTTGAGGGGAACGAACGCATGACCGTACCGGGTAAGGACAGTGCTCGAGGAAATGGCACTGCGCGAGACGACACCGTGCCGGATCGAGCCAGCAGCTATTTTCGCGCACTTCACGAATTGCTGGGCCGAGCCGCTGCGACCGATGGCGACGGCGCCCCGATCGACTTCGACGAGGGGGCACGCTCGGCAGTGCGGCGATTGTTGGCGGCTCGCGATGCCGGACACAAAGCCATGGTTATCGGGAACGGCGGTAGCGCCGCGATCGCAAGCCATCTCCAGAACGACCTCGGCAAGACTGTGGAACTGCGAGCGCTGGTCTTCAATGAACCGGCAACGCTGACTGCGCGCAGTAATGACGACGGCTACGAACGCGCGTTCGAAGCGCAGCTGTGCCAATGGGCAGACCCTGGCGATGTCTTGATCGCAATCAGCAGCTCGGGTGCTTCTGAGAACATACTGCGCGCGGTACGAGCGGCCCGCGCCCGTTCGCTGTCGATCATCACGATGTCTGGGTTCGCAGCGGACAACCCTCTGCGCCAACTGGGTAACGTCAACTTCTACGTACCGATCGATCATTACGGACATGTGGAGCTGGCGCACCAGATCCTGGCGCACTACTTGACCGACACTGCAGAGACACAGTTGAAGAGACAGGAGGCTCGGAGTGACGAACTCGCGGCGCATCTTGGTGACGGGGGGAGCTGGGTATGTGGGCGCCGTTCTCGTATCGAAACTCCTCGCAGCCGGACATAGGGTCCGCGTACTCGACTGGTTTCTATACGGTGAAGAGGTCCTGAGCGCTCACGCCAGCAATAACAATCTAGAGCAACACAGCGGCGACATCCGCGACGAGAGCCTGGTGGCGTCGCTCGTGAGTGGCTGTGATGCCGTCATACACCTTGCCTGCATCTCGAATGATCCGAGCTTCGAATTGGATCCTGAGCTAGGTCGCTCGATCAACCTCGACGCATTCGACCCGCTGGTGCGTGCCAGTCGCGACGCCGGGGTCGCTCGCTTCATCTACGCTTCCACGTCGAGCGTCTATGGACTCAGCGACGCGCCGGACGTGACAGAAGATCACCCGCTGCGGCCACTCACAGACTACAGTCGCTTCAAGGCCCAGTGCGAAGAGCAGCTGCGCGAGTACGAGGCGCCTGACTTCACGACCGTGACGCTGCGGCCAGCCACGGTTTGCGGCTACTCACCACGGCTGCGTCTCGACCTGACGGTCAATATCTTGACGAATCACGCCGTCAACAACGGCGTAATCAAGGTCTTCGGCGGCACCCAGAAACGGCCCAACATTCACATCGACGACGTGACGGACTTGTACGTACAGCTGCTCGACGAACCGCACGAGCGGGTGGCTGGTAAGACATTCAATGCGGGCTACGAAAATCACACAGTCGCGGAGATCGCGACCTTCGTGCGTGACGTCGTGCGGGCCGAGCTGCCAGAAAGAAAGCTGCTCGACATCGTCACGACGCCCAGCGACGACTTACGCTCGTATCACATTTCATCGCAGAAGATCGCGCGCGAGCTGGGTTATCGACCGCGTCGATCGATCGAAGACGCGGTACGCGACCTCGTGCATGCTTTTGTGGCCGGCAAGATTCCAAACTCCATGACGGACATGAAGTACTTCAACGTCGAGATGATGAAGAACCACCCAATCCCCGCCTACACCGAGAGCAGCAGATGACGGCCGCTCGGGTCGACCTCGCTACTCTCGAGCAGTACAGTCGCGAGATCCGCGGCACAGTCGTGCAGATGTCGCATGCTTCCGGCGCGCCGCACCTGGGATCGAACCTGTCCTGTATCGACATCCTCGTCGCTGCCTACTGGGACGCTGTGCGGATCGATCCGTCGCAGCCGTCGGATCCGGGTCGCGATCGTTTCATTCTCAGCAAGGGGCATGCGGCTGCTGCTCTCTACGCAACGCTGGCGCTGCGCGGCTTCTTTCCGATCGAACAGCTGCGACGTTTCAACGAAGTTGGCTATCACCTCCCCGAACAGCCCGCCCCCGACTGCGTGCCGGGCGTCGAACTGGCAACCGGGTCGCTGGGTCACGGACTCGGCGTCGCGGCCGGAATTGCGCTGGCAGCCAAAATCCAGCGCAAGGACTACCACACGTTCTGCCTGCTCAGCGACGGCGAATGCAACGAAGGTTCTGTCTGGGAAGCAGCGATGTTTGCCCCCGCACAGCATCTCGGGCAACTGACCGCGATCATCGACTACAACGGCTGGCAGGCGACCGGGCGCAGCGACGAGGTGCTGGCACTGGCTCCCCTTACTGACAAGTGGAGTGCGTTCGGCTGGGACACACGAGAGGTCGACGGCCACGATCTAGCAGCACTCCAGGACGCGATCCGGACAGACGACGCGAGGCAAACGCCACGGGCGATCATCGCGCATACGGTCAAGGGCAAGGGTGTGTCGTTCATGGAAGACGACAACAACTGGCACTACCGTATTCCGACCGCCGATGAAGTCGCGGCTGCGCGCCGGGAGCTTCAGCTATGAGGAACCGCTTCGCAGCGACGATCGAAGAGCTGGCTGCCGTAGACGAACGCGTCGTCCTGCTATCGGGCGACATCGGCAATCGGCTGTTCAATCGCTTCAAGGAACGATTCCCCGATCGTTTCTACAACTGTGGGGTCGCCGAACAGAACATGGTCAGCGTTGCCGCAGGCTTGGCACTCAGCGGCTTGCGCCCGGTGGCCTATACGATCGCCCCGTTCTTGACGACGCGAGCGTTGGAGCAGATCAAGATCGACCTGTGCTACCACAATGCGCCCGTCGTACTGGTCGGTGTCGGCGCAGGCCTCAGCTACGCGAGCCTTGGGCCAACGCATCACACGCTCGACGACATCGCGCAGCTACGATCGCTCCCAGGACTGACGATCATGGCTCCTGGAGATGCTCCCGAAGTGCAACTGGCTCTCGAAAGCGCGCTGTCGGTGGACGGTCCGGTGTACCTTCGCATCGGCAAGAAGAACGAACCGGTGGTGCACGCAGAGGCTCCCCCCTTCAAGATCGGCGAGTCGATCCCGCTACGCGCCGGCAGCGCAGCCTGCCTATTGAGTACAGGAACGATTCTGCCCGAAGCGGTCGCTGCAGCCGAAGACCTCGCGCAGCAAGGGATCGAGGTCGCACTACACAGCGTGCCGACGGTGCAGCCCCTTGCGCAGGACTGGCTGGCCTCACTGGCCAAGCAGTTCGCGGTGATCGTAACGATCGAGGAGCACGCCCACGCTGGTGGCTTTGGCGCTGCTATCGCGGAGGCCATTGCCGACGCGGACCTCCCCGTGCACCTCGTTCGGATCGCCGCTCCGGACCAGTTTCATCACGACGGTGGCACGACGAAAGAGGCGCGACTGCGTTGCGGTCTGTCGGCATCTCAGATCGCCCATCGGGTCAAGGCCGCCTACGTGCAACGAGCGCATTAGGTATCCTCACTGAAGGACTTGCAGCCCTGGAACTGGGGCACGCACCTCCCGTTACCGGCCTGTTCCGAAGGACGATGTTAGACTTATACACCTCGTCCTGTACTCAGTTGCTCCCGCCGCACTCAAGAGTAGAAGTCGATGCCCTTGGATCCTCCATCAACAAAGGCACCACCCGAGCGCCGACAGCACGGCATTTCGCTGATCGAGTGTCTCGCTTGCATCGCGATCCTCGGTACCGCTGTCGTGTCGGGACTGTCGCTAGCCAGCGTCCAGTCCCAAGTCGTCACCAGTGACGAACTGACCGTGCTCGCAAATCGGTATCTGAAGCGTGAGTTCGAACACTGTCAAGGCACGCACTACGCCGCGATAGACACGACGGCCGCAACGACTGTCGACGAAGACAGCCGCTTCGCCATCAGCTACACCGTGACCGAGCGGTCATCGATGTACAAAGAAGTCACAATCTCCATTGCCTGGCTTTCTGAAAGCGGTGTGGCTCGGACTGAGTCACTGACCACCCTCCGTTGCAAGAACACACTCGACTAGGCAGGCGCAGCATGAAGCCAACCTCTGGGTTCACTCTTGTGGAAACGGTCACGGCGATGGCCATCGCCGGCACGATCTTTACGTCCCTGTACTTGGTATCGGCGGTCGCTGTCGAGCAGTCCGCTACGCAGCAAGAGACACAAGAGAGTCTCGCAGACGCGCACCGAGTAATGAACGAGATCGAGACTGCAATCCGCCTCAGTGATCGCGTGTTGAAGTCAGGAGTCAACATCCTGTTGTTGGAGACCCGTTACTTCATCGACGACGACGCAGGCATAGAACAGGTGCGTTACGTTCGTTCGGGAAACTCCCTGTATCGCCGGATATCCGACGAAGGAGGACCGCTCTCTGAGCCTGAGCTACTCCTCGCTGTCGCTACATCTTTTCAAGCAAACAAACTGCGGATTCGTGAGTCATTCGATCGCGAAGACTTCGATGTCAACATCGCTGGCCCGATCGCAACAGGTAATGCACGGACAGCCAATGGAGCTGTGCAAGCGGAGTATGACCTAAAGGAGCTCGGCGACGTCGATGCCGATCTGTTGGCCGCATACTCAACAGAGAAGGAACGACTCGAGGCAACGGGCGCGAGCGCGATCACGGCCACGACCATGACGGTGTCGCCACCTATGAAGAAGGCGTCCCTGACCGTGACGACAGACTTCACGCCGCAGTCTCTGTTCAAGGAGTACCGCCCACTGGTCTTTGGCGCCGAGATGCCCGACACCGACAACATCTCAGTGGTCTTCGAGTCCAACGGCGATGTGGTCGTTCGCACGACAGAGGGTGGCACGCTGGTCGAGCAGTCGACGCCAAACCTCTCATGGACCCCGGCGAACGCCTACAAGGTTCGACTGGAAATGTCTGCTAGCAAAGCGCGTGCGTTCATCAGCGAGAACGGTGAAGTCGCACAGAAAGTTGGAATCATCGACAGTGGTACAATGACGACTGGCTCGCTGCACTACCAGATCAACGGCACGGGATCTGCTGCGTGGGACTCACTCGAGATCGACAACGATTTTCTGACGATCAAGCTGACAACCACTCTCAACGGCCAAAGCAAAGACCTATGGGGGGGCGCATGCTCGCGACAGCCCAAGAAGTAGGCCGCAACCGGCAACAATCGGGCGCGGCGCTGATCCTCGCAATCTTGATGATGACAGCGCTCGTATCGTTCGGTGTTGTGTATCTGGAAGTATCCTCTGGGATGGCATCCGGACGAGAACTCGAGATCGATCGAGTTCGGGCGGTTGCTCTTGCAGAAGCCGGGATCGCGCACGCCCACAGCGCTCTCCTCGATGACCCACTGTTCACTGGCCCGCTCGACGAATCGCTCGGAGACGGCGGGTATCAAGTCACGATTCGCAGCGTGCCGGGAGCGGTGGAGGTGTCGTCTGTGGGCGGTAACCCGAGTATCGCCGCCGGCTACAAGTCCATGATCAGCCAGAGAACACTGCCGAATCTGCGAGGCCCGTTCCTCGTCGGCAACGACGTGCACATCAACTCATCCACCATCGGCTGGGGCGGGTCCTTGGGCTACGGCAACGCCTTGAATCGCTCGCTGTCCATTGCATTGGGGTTGAGCGAGCAGGTCTCGGGGGACCAAGCGGCCGGTTTCAACATCGACTTTGGTGCGGCCCAATCGGCAGCGACGACGAGTATTGATGTGATCGCCGGTGACATCGACCAAATCAACGCAGATACTGGGCAGTTTCAGGATGGTACCTACACCGGCATCACCTATGTGAATGCGAACCTCGATGTCATGGGAGACGTGACGCTGGAGGGGACGTTGATCGTCGACGGAAACTTGACGATCCATGACGGTGCCAAAGTATCGATCCAAAGGGGTGACCATCCGACAGTTCTGATCGTGGGCGGAAATCTGACGCTGCAACAACTCAGCCACTTGACGATGGCAGGGACGGTGTACGTCCGGGGCAACACGTCCTTCAATCACGTGAGCTGGTTCGAAGGACAAGGCAGCCTCGTCACGAATGGCGACTTGACGTTCCAGAATTGCGCGGGCGGGTGGGAGTTCGATCCCAATGCCAATCGCAGCGACGCTTTCGCAGTGAATGGGCCACCGACCACGGTCACTTTTACGGAAATAGCTCGAGTACCGTATGCAGCGGCCCCGACGCCAGATCTCGGCAGTGGTTCCAACAGTCGCGGCTCCGTAACCAGCACGAGCACGCCGAGTGGCGACAGTGGCGGCAGCCTCCTGGATGCGCTGATGAGCGCTTTCGGAGGATCAAAGTAACGCTCGGAATGAACTCCACATCGTCGTCAACGAGAAGCAGCGTTGGTGCTGGCCACGCTCAACGACGCGCGGCACCGAGACCGGCGACAACGGCAACGGCAATGGCAAGAACAAGTAGCCGGTGTTCGCTCAATAGCCGCGTTCCGCGCTGACACGATTCTCCAGCTGCAAGTCAGCGCTTTCACTGCCACGATTCAACAGCTCCGCCAAAGCCAACGCCCGGTCGCGCTCGGTCTTGTCTCCATGCCCAGCCCGGTGCGGACTCAGCACCACGTTGTCGAGAGATCCGAAATCGTGCTTCGCTGGCGCGGTCGCCGCCCGCGCCTCTTCGTCCTCGGGGTAGCGCCACCACACGTCCAACCCTGCCCCCCACAGCTGGCGCCGCTCGAGAGCCGCAAACAGTGCCGCCTCGTCGACGACCGCGCCGCGAGCAACGTTCACGATGATTGCACTGCGCGGCAACTGCTGCAGTTCCCGCATACCGATCATCCCCTCGCTCTCCGGGGTCGCAGGCACACAGAGAAACAACACATCGGCGCGCGGCAATAGCTCGGGCAGATCGGCGACCGGGAGTCCCTCTGCGCCCTCTCGAGCCATCCTTCGCACGCCCAGCACGTTCATCCCGAACGCCTTGCACACCGCGCCGACGCGTCGACCAATCGCACCGTAACCGACGATCACAGCGGTACGCCCCGCCAGCAGCAGCGCATTGTCGTGATCGTAGCGCATCGTCCAGTCGTCGCGTCGCAACGCCTGATCCGCAGGAACGACACGCTTAGCGACAGCCAGCAACAAGCCGATCGCCATCTCGGCGGTAGGCGCAGCGTTGTGATGCAAGTTGTGCAGCGAAACATCAGGGTGCTGCAGCAGCAACTCGCGCGTGACTGCGGGGATGCCGGCGAACGGCACGACGACGCTGCGGACGGACGCGCCCAGCTGATCCGCAGTGGGTCGCCCGGCAACCAACACATCGCAGGATTCGGGATTGCCGGCGTCCCCGAGAAAGAGCTGCCACTTGCCGTCCAGGTTGCTGCGCAGAGTCTCGGAGAACGGATCTGCCGGGGCCTTGGGGATCCAGACGCGGTAGCTCACGGGCTTCGTCGACACGGTCCTCCTCGCATGAACTCAACTGTGACTGCCAGGACTCGCGTGTCTGGGATTGACAACGACGACGTACCGACGTCGAATCAGAGAACGACCAGAATACGGGGAGACTCCATGCGAACAAAGGCTGCTGTGCTCGTCGAAACCGGGCGTCCGCTCGAGATCTGGGATCTCGGTGTGCCGCGACTCGCAGCAGGGCAGGTGTTGGTAGAGCTCGCTTACAGCGGCGTCTGCCACACGCAGCTGCTCGAGTGGCAGGGATTGCGCGGGGAAGATCGCTTTCTCCCCCACTGCCTCGGCCATGAAGGCAGTGGCACGGTCGTCGAGGTCGGCTCTGCGGTAACGAAAGTAGCCGCCGGCGACGACGTCGTGCTCAGCTGGATGAAGGGACGCGGCGGCGACGCCAGAGGGACCGTCTACGACAGCGCAAGCGGCCCTGTGAACGCCGGCGGTGTCACGACGTTCCAACACCACGCGGTGGTGAGCGAGAATCGCCTGACCCCGCTCCCAGACGGCTGCTCGCTGCGGCAGGCGGCGCTATTGGGGTGCGCGATCCCAACCGGCTTTGGCAGTCTGTTGAACACCGCGGGCGCCCGCCAAGGAGAGTCTGTCGCGGTCTTTGGCTGCGGTGGTATCGGCGCATCCGCGGTGCTGGCTGCTGCGGTGCTGGGCTGCACGCCGATCGTGGCCGTCGACGTGGCTGCCAACAAACTCGAGTTCGCGGCGACTCTTGGCTCGACGCACACTGTTATGGGTGGCGATGACGCCGTCGCCGCCGTGCACGAAATCACTAGCGGTGGAGTCGACGTTGCGATCGAAGCCAGCGGGCGCCCCAGCGTCATGGCACAGGCGTTGGCCAGCGTCAGAGCGCGCGGCGGACGCGCGGTCGTCGTCGGCAACGCCCCCCACGGCGAGCAGGTCCCCGTCGACCCGCGTGAACTGAATCAAGGAAAACAGCTCCTGGGGACATGGGGCGGCGATTGCGATCCCGACGCTGACTTTGCGCGCTTCGCGGCGCAGGTCGTGGGGCACGCCGATCAGCTCTGCGCCCTCGCGCCGACGCTGACCCCACTCGAGGACATCAACTGTGCTTTGGAGGCGCTGGGTAGCGGCAGTGTCGTACGCCCCATGCTGTCTCTGCAGGGATCGGAGTAGCCGTGCCGCGCCCACAACATCTAGGGATCGATTTCGACAACACGATCGTCTGCTACGACGCGCTGTTCGGCAAGCTGGCGCGCGAACGCAAGCTGCTGCCGCGCTCGGCAACGGGTTCGAAGCAGCAGATCCGCGATGCCCTGCGCGCCGCCAACCGCGAGGACGAATGGACAGAGTTGCAGGCGGTCGCGTACGGTGAGCGCATTCTCGAGGCGACACCAGCGCCCGGCGTGCTGACCTTTCTGGAACGCGCTCACAACGCCGGCATTCCAATGAGCATTGTCAGTCACAAGACGCGCGCGCCGTACGCTGGGCCGCCCGTTGCGCTCAGAGAGGCCGCCCGCGGCTGGCTGCAACACTACGAAGTGTTGGATCGCATTCGTACGGGGCTGACACTCGAGCGCGTCTGGTTCGAAACCACGAAGGAAGCGAAGGCAGATCGCATCGCTCAGATCGGATGCTCGCACTTCATCGATGACCTCCCGGAGTTCCTCGACGCACCTTTCTTCCCAGCCATCGTCGAACCGCTCCTCTACGCGCCGCGTCCCGAGTCTGTGCGCAGCGTCGCCGTATTGCCGGCGTTCGGGGATTGGCTCAATCTCGATCCGGTTTCGTTGCGGGAGCGGACCCCCACTTCATGACGACCGCTTCGCCTGCGCTACCGGCCGGGGCTGCGCACTTCGCACGCATGCATGGCTTCGACCCCGCCACCTGCAAGCAGGTCCCCGGCGGCCGCAACAATCGCGTCTACCGGGTCGAGGCTACCGACGGCGCGCCAGCCGCGCTGAAGCTCTACTTTCAGCATCCCGAAGATCACCGCGACCGCTGGCACTCGGAGGCAACCTTCCTCGACTACGCGACCGGGCGCGGCATCGCCGCGGTGCCGCGCGTGATTGCCCGTGAGCGCACGGTAGCCGCGACGCTCCTCGAGTGGATCGATGGCGACGCAATGACGACGGCCATGTTGCGGCCGTCACACGTGGAGGCTGCCGTCGCGTTACTTGCGGACCTCAATCCAGCCTCAGGCCCGAACCAACACCAGAACCAACACCAAGACGATGTTGTGCTACCCAGCGCTGCGGAAGCCTGTTTTTCGCGCGCCACACACTGCGCGATGGTCACGAACCGCGTTGCAGCGCTCGTCGAAACAGCACGCAGCGACGCAATCGCCCCCGACCTAAGCGACTTCATCGGGCGAGAACTCGCGCCCGCAACGCAGACCCTCGTGGATCGAATCGCGGCGCTGCCCGGCGCTCATACAGAGCCGCTACCTGCGGCTGGCCGCTGCGTTTCGCCGTCGGATCTCGGCTTTCACAACGCGCTGATCGATCGCGCGGGTCGGGTGCGCTTCGTCGACTTCGAGTACGCGGGCTGGGACGATCCGGCCAAGCTGATCTGCGACTTCTGGCTGCAGCCACAGTGCCCGATCGATCCGACTTGGCGCGCGCCGTTCGCTACACAGGTGGCCGAGTGGCTCGGCGACGCCGGGCACGGTGCACCCGACGCGCTGCTCCAGAGGGTCGCGCAGTTGGCGCCGCTGTACGCGCTGAAGTGGTGCTGCATCGTGTTGAATCCACTGCTTGCGGTCGCACGGGAACGCCGCCGCTTCGCTGGCAACGACGAAGCCGAGCAGCTCGCAACGGCGCGACGGCTGCTGGGAGAGGCGGAGCAGCTGGCGTCCACAGACCCATTGCTGTAGGGGCAGCCTAGTAGCGGGGCTGATACAGCTGGATCGAGAAGTCGCCGGGCGCCTTGAAGAACGTGACTAATCCGTAACCGTGGTCTTCGACGGGGCCATCGAACTCGACCGCCTTACCTTGCAACTCGGCGACCGTCGCTTCGATGTCTTCGCAATAGAAGGAGATCGACTGCGTCCCGGACGGATGCCCGCCGTCTTCCGTTGGGTGCACGCCCATGTCCGCCTCTGGAACATCGAAGATCAGCCAACCTTCTCCGATGTCACGGGCCGCAAACCCCAGCTTGTCACGCAAGAACTGCCGTAGCTCAGCCGCTTGCGACGAGTAGAACATCGTGTGCACACCTTTGATCGCCATCTTGAAAGAGCCTTCCATCGCAGCAGTGGCCAGAGAGCGCAGAAATCGAAACGAAAAAAACGGGGTCGTCACCGAGCTGCGGTGCCGACCCCGTTGAATTCTAGAAGCTCCTGCTTACGGACAGGAGTTGAACTGGTCGCAGATCGCACCTGGCAGCGGAGCGCAGCTCGGGAACGGGGCCGCCGGTGCGGCGCCGCTCAAGAACAGGAAGCTGAACAGGTAAGAGACGTCGGCGACGTTGATCGTGCCGTCGCTGTTGGCGTCGCAGGCTTCCTCGCAAGGTCCTTCCGGGCCCTGCAGCGGCAGCGCCAAGTAGCCGTTGATCAGCCAGATGGGGTCGGCAATGTTGACCGAACCGGTGTCGTTGCAGTCGCCGCGGACAAAGTCGAGCGTGACCAGCGGATCCAGCGTAACGGTGATGTCTTGCAGGTCGAGGAAGCGCATTTCGGCAAGGTCACGGTCGCCGCAGATCAGCGTCACGCTGGTCCCGACACCACCGACTTCACCGAATGCGATCGACGTAACCGTGTTGCTGGTCGTTCCGGCCAGCGACGACGTGTCGACGGTGTAGTCGACCGTGAACGCGGCCTGGCCGGTCCATGCCAACAGGTCCGGCGTGTACGGAAGCACCGGGATCATCGGCAGCATCGTGTTCAAGCAGTCGACCGAGATTCCGTCGGGCTGGATGTTCGTCAGAAAGATATCAGCGCCAGCCGCACCGTTCAGGGTGTCGAGGTGCGTGCCGGCCGTGATCGAAGTCGCGGTCAAGAACGCCGGGTCGTGCGTCAGCGAGATCACAAAGCCAGCCGTGTCACCGAGCATCGTGTTCGTGCCGCTCTGGGTGATCTTCACATCTCGGGAGAACGTGCAGTTCGTCAGGCAAGTACCTGCAGTACCGTCGTAGTCGACAACAACATCGCTACTGCCCAGCGCCCACAGCGCGTTCCCCGGCAGATACGTCACGGTGCCGTCTACGGTCTCGAGGGTACCTGGTCCGACCGGTACGGACGTACCCGCGCAACAAACGACAACGGCCTCTACGGGCGGATTTCCGACCGTCGAGCAAATCGTCGTCGTCGAGGTCGTCCCGGCCGTGCCGGCGTCGGCAATGTAGGTCACGTTGGCCACCACGTGCGACTCGCCGGCGGGGAAGAAGAAGAAACCGTTCTGATCGATCACGACTCCCTGCGCGGCGCCGTCGACCGATCCCGGAACATTGACTGCACGATCGTCGACGGTCTCGTTCAGAAAGAACAGCGGACCGATCAATCCGAGGTCCAGCGTGAACTGCGTCGACGTGATCGCACAGACGTCGCTCTTCGTGTTGTCGTGGCAGATACTGTACGACCAGCCGCCGACGTTGTCGGTCGTGTTGTGGGTCAGCGTCACGGCGAGGTTGTAGAACAAACCTTCCGTGGCGTCCGCGTCGCTGATCGACATCTGATACTGAAACGTTCCAGCGAACGAGGTACTACAGCAGAGCAAAACGATGCTTGCAGCGATCGTACTCTTCATGACTTCTCCCCTTCGTACGCAGTGCCCACACGGCCGTAACGGCAAGACCCGCTACGGGGAAGGCCTGTGATTTCTTTGCCCCGTCGAATTTACACGTTAGATAGTAAGATTCGCCCGTTTGCCAGGACCGCTGCTTCGGCTCACGCCCCCGGCGCCGGTTGGCGCAGGTGGGTGGTTGCCGACGAAATGCGCGGCCGCGGCTGCCATCTCATCCCAACATCTGGCCCGATTCTGCCATCGCGGTAGCAGCCTGTCCAGGATCCGCTCCGCTCCCAAAGGGTTTTCCTGCCGCAGGTAACGCAAACACAGCCCGGGCTAGCCCAACGCGAGCTGCCAACGCCGCAGCACCTGGGCGTAGTGCGCCCGCAGCGCCACGAGAGCCACCCGCCAGAACGGGGCCAGCGAGTGGCGTCGGCGCCAGACCGCCGCCAGATCGCCCCCAGGAGGCGCCAGGGTTCGCAGCAGCTTGGCCCGCCACCGCCAGCGACCGCTGACGCTCTGGCGGGTACGTTGGTGCTCGCCATCGATCAGGCGCACCTTCTTGCGCCGCAACTCGTGCCAGGTCTTGCGCGCTGGGTGGGCGACGACTGCGTCGGCGCAGTACTGGACCCGCACACCCTGAGCCCGGGCCCGCTGCCCCCACTCGAGGTCCCCGCCAGACAGCAGCTGCGCGTCGAACGTGCCAACTGCCGCGAACAGTTCACGACGCACGAACAGGTTCGCGGTCACGCCGTAGCCAGCGCGCACGTACTGCTGCTGCGGGAACGCGGTGGCAAGTTCGTAGGATTCGATCGGGTCCGGCGTCCCTGCGGCGTCCGCTGCCGACGCAAAGACGCGCACCCGCCCCGCAACCAAACCGGTTTCGCCAACCGCGCTACTGCCACGAGCCAACCAAGACCGCTCGGGAATACAGTCCGCGTCGGTAAACGCAATCAGCTCACCACGCGCCGCCTCGATCCCACGGTTCCGGGCCGCGTACGAACCGCTCTCCGGAGCGTTCAGCGCGCGCGCAAACGGGTACTCCGCCACCACGCGTGCAGCCGGGTCACGCGAAGCGTTGTCGACGACGAGAACCTCGACATCGCTCAAGCCCCCTTCTTGGTGACTGAGTGCGTCGAGGCACGTGCGCAATCGGTCGGGATCGTCACGCACTGGAATAACAACTGAAACGCGGGGCGTCCCCACGATGGTCCCCTTTGTGTTCAGGCCTTCAATTCAGGGCGTTGTGTGTTTGAGCCGTGGCACGAGTGCCAAACTCCACACGACCCACCGGCCCATACTGCCGTGACTGCCTCCGGCGAACCACCCCAGAGCACGCAACCGCTCTTGTTCCCGCGGAGACTCTACGGTATCTCGATCGGCGAGGAGGAACCGTGACCGAGATCAACCTGCTAGACCGCTACCCACGATCGCAACGTCCGATCGAAGAGCGTGGCTCGGTGATTACCGAAGAGATCCGCCGCGTCGCTCGCCAATACGGCGAGGAGTTCTTCGACGGCGACCGGCTCTATGGGTACGGCGGCTACAGCTACGACGGTCGCTGGGTACCGATCGCAGAGCGCATCCGCGACTACTACGGACTCACGGGCACTTCAACCGTGCTAGACATTGGCTGCGCGAAGGGGTTCTTGATGCACGACCTCGAACAGGTCGTGCCCGGCCTCCGCAGTTATGGCGTCGACGTGTCGCACTATGCAATTCACCACGGAATGGAGGAAGTGAAGCCGCGTTTGGCCGTCGCCGACGCCTCGCGCCTCCCGTTTCCCGACGATTCGTTCGATGTCGTGCTCTCGATCAACTCGCTCCACAACTTGCCGGCTGCAGCCTGTCGTGAGTCACTGCGCGAAGTCATGCGAGTCAGCCGCGGTCAGGCATTCGTCACCGTCGACGCCTGGCGCGACGAACCAGAACGGCAGCGCCTGATGCAGTGGATGCTGACGGCAGAGACCTACATGAGCGTCGACGACTGGAAGCAGTTTTTTGGCGACGCCGGGTATACCGGCGACTTCTACTGGTTCTTCCCCTGATCGCGCTCGCGGTAACGAATTCGTGCACCGCCGTGGTTTTCGGGGTGACGGTGCGCACTTCGGTCCGGTATCTTCCTAGCGATACGCCACCGCGACCACACCCACCGCTTGGAGATCAGGAGATCGATGTCCCCACCAACCATTCCGCGCCGCGCGGATCTCGTCATCTTGGGGGCCGGACCCGCTGGGATCGAAGCCGCGTTGGCCGCGCGCGAGCACGGCTTCGAGCCCGTCGTCCTGGAAGCCGATACAGTCGGCGCGTCGCTGCATCGGTGGGGGCACGTGCGCCTGTTCACGTCTTGGGCGCTGAACCTCTCTGATCGCGGTCGCGAGGCACTGCTCGCAGCCGGGCAGCCGGTGCCCGCCGCGGACAAGTTCCCGACCGGGCGTGAGGTGGTCACAAGCTACCTGCAACCGCTGGCCGACGGCCCGTTACAAGATCACGTCTTCTGCGGCACACGAGCTCTGGCCGTCAGCCGAGGGAAGATGCTGAAGGGGGAACGGATCGGCGACCCCGCTCGTTGTGACCAACGGTTCCGCGTGGTGTGGCGCCGCAACCACAAAGAGGGTGTCTTGGAGACTCCAATCTTGATCGACGCGACCGGCGTCTATCAGACCCCAACGGCTACAGGGGCTGGCGGCGTTGCAGCGCCGGGCGAACGGGACGCGGCAGCGTTCATCACCCGACATATCCCCGACGTTCTCGCTGTAGACGCAAACTGGAGCGGGCGGCTGATGGTGATTGGTAGCGGCTACTCAGCAGCAACCGTGCTGCACGATCTGCAGTCGCTGGCGCAGCGCGATGAATCGATTCACGTGACCTGGCTGCTGCGCGGAGATCGCGAAGAGCCGCTACGCCGGATCGCAGATGATCCGTTGCCGCAACGCCAAGCACTAACTGAGGAAGCGAATGCCCTCGCCGCACGACCACCCGCATGGTTGACTGTCGAACGCAACGCAACTGTCGAAGCCTTCGCGAGCGATGTCGACGATGTGACCGTCACCTACCAGCAGCAAGATGAGCTGCGCACCTGCACCGTCGATCGTGTGATTTCGCTGACAGGGTATCGCCCCGACCCAGAGCTCCTGCGGGAACTGCAAGTGCACCACTGCTGGGCGACCGATGGTTTGATGAAACTCTCTGCAGAACTCCTCGGAGCCGCGAGTGGCGGCGATTGCTTGGCACAAGGCAGCGGCGGCGCGGCAACGCTGCTGAATCCAGAACCGAATCTATTCGTGATTGGCAACAAATCGTACGGGCGCCTGTCGACGTACTTGCTGCGCAGCGGCCGTGAGCAGATCGAGCACGTCTTCACAACGCTACTGAGCCAACCGGAAGGACAACGCACGTGACCGACGTCGCTCCCATGCCGGCCCCACTACTCGCTCCCGGTGACCTCGACGTGTTGTGGTTCCAAGTCGGAGGCACGCTGTGCAACCTGAAGTGCGAGCACTGTTTCATCTCATGCTCGCCGACCAACGACCACCTCGGCCGGATGTCACTGGCCGAAATGGAACCCTACCTGCAACAAGCCGCGCGCCTCGGGGTGCGGGAATACTATCTGACCGGCGGCGAACCGTTCATCGTCAAAGAACTGGAAGACATCATTGCGCGGATCCTCGAGCAAGGCCCGGTCAGCGTATTGACGAACGGGATCTTGATCACCGAAGAACGCGCGCAGCGGCTGGCTGCCGTACGCGATGCTGCTCGCTATTCTCTGGAGCTGCGCGTGTCCCTCGACGGCTGCACGGCCGAAGAGAACGATCCGATCCGCGGACGCGGGACTTTCGAGAAGGCGTTACGCGGCGTCGAGCGTTTGGTCGAGAGAGGTTTCCTGCCGATCATCACTGCCGCCCAGATGTGGGAGCCAGAGCGCGACCAAGAAGTCTTGGCTGGCTTCGTTGCCGAACTGAAACGCCGCAACTACGACCGCCCGCGCATCAAGATCCTGCCGCGCCTCAAGATCGGCGCCGAGGCAGAACGCAACGAGGGATACAGCGACGCGGAACGCATCACCCAGGACATGCTCGACCACTATGACCCGGCGCTGTTGCAGTGTCATTCGAGTCGCATGATCAGCGATCGCGGCGTTCATATCTGCCCGATTCTCGTCGACGACCCTCGCAGCGAAATGGGGGATGACCTCGAGGCCAGCTTGCGTCCGTTCCCGCTGGAGCCAAACGCCTGCTACACCTGCTGGCTGTACGGCAACATCTGCTCCAACACATCGAGTGCCGTAGGCTTTGGAGAGGCAACTTGAGCCGCGAACTGAACAAGGTCGCGCTGTTTGGCGGCGTCTACTCGAACTACCATTCTCTGGTTGCCGTCGTCGAGGATGCACAGCGTCGTGGTTGCGACGCGATGTACTGCCTGGGTGACATCGGCGCCTTTGGGCCTCACCCCGATCGCGTGTTCCCGGTGCTGGTCGACAATGCCATCGCAACCGTGCAAGGGAACTACGACCATTCGATCGGCAACCGTCGCGACGACTGTGCGTGCGGCTATACCGACCCCCGAGACAACCACTTCGCCCGGTTGTCATACGCCTACACGTTCGAACGAACTGCCGATCGTTGGAAGGACTGGATGCGCGACCTCCCGCCCGAGATCCGCATCGAGGTCGGAGGGCGCCGAGTGCTGCTGTGCCATGGTTCCCCGCGACGCACCAACGAGTTCCTGTGGCAGAGCACGACCCCCGACCCATTCATCGATCGGCTGTTTCGCGACCACTCAGCGGACGCGATTGCGTGCACCCACAGCGGGCTGCACTGGCAGCAACAAGTTCAGGGTGGGTTACTCGTGAACGTCGGTGTGATCGGCCGCCCCGAAAACGATGGAACGACGGCTGTCGGCTACATGATTCTCGAAACCGACCGGGATGCGCCTTCCGGTCTCCGGGCGCAGTACGTACCGGTGACCTACGACTACCAAACATTGGCTGCGGAGATGCGCGCAGAAGGGTTGCCAGAAGAGTTCGTGGCGACGATCGAGACCGGTTGGTGGACGAGCTGCCTGGAGATCCTACCGGTGAAAGAACGGCTGTGCGGCCGCTTCTGACCGCCTGCAGGCCCAGAGGTTCGCAACATCCCCTGTTTGGCTACGACGCTACGTTCGGCTACGACGCTACGATGCTCGGCACGCGCCGAGTCGTCGCCAACTCCATCTTCTCCAGCTGATCGAGAAGCTCGTCGGCGGTCGTCACCGGCTTCAGCAGATAACCGTGACCGCCGCGCCGTAGACTGCTGACGATGTGCTCGACATCTTCGCGCTGGGTCGTCACGAGCGTGCGGCCACCATGTTGGTGCACTCGCTCCAGTAGCGCGATGGCTTCCGCGGGACCATCGACGTCGATCGTGACCAGGTCGTAGTCGTTCTTGCGATAGTAGCGGTGCGCTTCGGCGACGTTGTCGACCGTGACACAAGTGCCAATCGAGGAGAGCACGTCAGTGAGGACGCCACGGGTGACTACATCGGTTTCGAAGATGAGGAAGCGCATAAAGCCGCCTTGCGGGCAGTCGTTTCCCCTCTGCCGGTGAGCACGTGGGCGATTCAGAGGGCGCCCATCCCTACGAATAAGAGTGCCATCCCCGGGCGCTTCGCGCCAACAGGAGGCAAGCGGCGAGTTCCTAGTCCAGCCCGAAGCGGTAGCGGACTCCGACGACGACGATCGAGACGAAGCTGCGATCGTCGACTTCCTCCAGTCGGATGTCGAAGCCAGGAGGCGCATCCGGCGCAGCGGGCGCCTTCTTTCCCGGAAGCTCGCGTGTCGTGGCTTGCGGATCGAGGCTCTTCAGGCGCGCCTCGACACCGGCGAGACGTGCTTCGAGGCGGCGCAGTTCGGCTTTCTCGGCCCCCGCACGCTGCCGCCGAGACAGCTCTTGCTGCATCTCGCGCCGATCGTCGAGCAGCGTGAGGTACTGTTTGTCATCGAGCCGCAGACGCGGCGTGGCGCCCCCGAGCAGCAGCGTCAATTGCAGCGGGTTGCCGCCGCTGCTGCGGCGCAGCTCGCCGAGAGCCAACTCCCGCGGCAAGATCGCGAGACGCGGGAAATCGAAGCTACTCAAGCGGTAGCCGCCGGCTTCACTCGTGCGCCGATGTACCGGGCGAAAATCTCCCTGAAACAACACCGCACCCCAACGCACCTGCAACGATCCGATCTCTTCTTTGTCCCCGTGGACCGCCGACAGCGAGATGACGATCCCGCCATCTCCCGGCTCGTTGTAGTGACCCAACGTCAGTGCCAAGCGACGCGGGCTGCCCCCGCGCACGGGCTGCAACCGCAAGAACGGCTGCAGATCATCGTCGACAACGATCCCCAGGCGGTACTCTCCTGGCGCAAGTACTTGCTCGCCCCACAACACCGGCAGCGCAACCCGAAAGCGCGCGACGCGTGGGATCAGCAATTCCTTCGGACGCGACAGGTCGGGAGGAAGCGGTGTGCCGGAGGGGCGTTCGTGAGTGGCCTCGAACTTCATACCCAACAGCTGCATCGTCGAACGCACCAACGTCGGCTGCGGCGTGGGCTTCTTCTTCGTGGCTTGGGGCGCGCGCGAGGATGGAGCTTGTGCACGGACGTCCGTCGACAGCGCTCCCAGCAGCATCGCGAAAGCAAGGACGCCCAGTCGGCACAACAAGTGACGACGGCGGTAAGCGATCGGTGTCGCCATTATCTTATCCGGACTTTCCGTGACTCGACTTGCGCGGCCCCGCGGGCCCCGCACTGCGGCTGTGGCCGCTGCCTGTTCTGGCTGTGCCAGAGGGCTTCGCTCCAGAGGGTTTCCCCCCCGGCTTGCGGCGCGGCCGCCGTCTCTTCTTGGACCCTGTATTCTTCGACGCCGGACCCTTCTTTCGTTGAGGGGTCGCTGCGTCTTTTGTCTGTTTTGCCGCGCGCGCCGCGCCAGCGCCCTTGCTAGCTCCCTTTTTTCGTGGTCCACGGGGGCGCCGCCGGCGCCGCCCCTCGTCTTTTGGAGCCGGGACCGGGGGCAGCGAGCGGACCTCGTCGACGAAGTCGTCGACAGCGTCGCTGGGTTCCTCGAGGATCCGGACGATCTCGGCCGCCTCTGGCAGGTAGTGCCGCTGCTTCAGTGACTGCGGGATCTTGCCGCGATCGATCGCGCGCTGCAGCCGATGCCAAGCTCCGAGCACGTGCCACAATCGCTCCTGATCGCGACGGTAGACACGCATGTCTCGAAAGATCGGCTCGAGCTCTTCTTGGAAGATTTCCGCGACAGAACCGTCGTGGGATGTTTCCTCGACGTCGCGGGCAATCGGCAAGATCAGCGGCGCGAAGAGAGCAGCGAGCCCCTGCGCGTGGGTCACTTCCCGGCCGGCAGCGCGATTCTCGTCGATGCGATCGAGGCACTCGAGAAACAAAGCCTTGCCGCTGCGGCCGCCACGACGGCGAAACGTCTTGACGAGATCGGGCACAAGGATCTTCAGAAAGTCGTGGTCGTGCAAATCGGCGAAGAAGCGCGCCGCGCAACCACTCGACAGGTCCTTGTAGATTTCTTCGATCAGCCGCGCGGCGTTCGCTTTGTGAATCTCTTCGCGCTCTGTGTGGAGGGCGCGTCGCGTCGCCGGCTCCAAATCGAAGCCAAGTCGCGCTGCATGCCGCAACGTGCGCGTCATGCGCACGGGGTCTTCGCGAAAGGACGCAACGGGGTCGCCGATCGTGCGCACCAGTCCTGCGCGCAAGTCATCGACACCGCCGACGTAGTCAATCACGCTGAAGTCATCGATGTTGTAGAACAAGCCGTTGATCGTCAGGTCCCGGCGCAGCGCATCCTCTTCGGCCGTGCCATAGACATTGTCACGCTGGATCAACTCACCATCGCGCACGATTCCATCGGATGCAGACGTACTGCGAAACGTAGCAACCTCGATAATCTTCTCACCAGGGTAGTGCAGATGAGCCAGCCGGAAGCGACGCCCGATGATGCGACAGTTGCGAAACAGGCGCTTGACGCGGCGCGGCCGCGCATCCGTCGCGATGTCGAAGTCCTTGGGTTGCCGCCCCAACATCAGATCGCGGACGCCACCACCGACGAGATAGCCGCAGTGGCCGTTCTTGTTCAGCCGGTAGAGAATACGCAGAGCATCGGGGTCGATGTCTTGCCGCGAGACATTGTGTTCGGAACGAGGGACGATCCTGGGTTCCAAGTGGTCGCTTTCCACGCTCCGCTGAGGTCCTGAAGAGGACGCGCCAAGCCGTCTTGGTGCTTGATCCATGGCCCCGGGAAGGTGCGACGATGCGCGGCACCGCGGAACCGAATCGTCGGATCATAGGCCGTCCTGCCAGAGGCCACAAGCCTACGGCGCGGGCCAGGGGCGCTGTGCCCAGGGAGCGCTCCGGGCACCGGCAAGCAGGCTCCACAGGGTTTCACGAACGTCCTCGCCAGGACTGAAGAAGTTCACGCGCCCCCCGCCAGCCTTGGCCAGCTCACGAAAGCCGGGCACCGAGCGGTACTCTTTTTCGCGCAAGAAGCCGATCGTATGGCAGACATGTTTCTCCGGAGAGCCATGCGCCCCTTCGACCAGAGCGACCATCGCCGCGATACGGTCGTACGGCGGCGGTGCGTCGCCAATCACGACCAGCGCGTGTTCGCTGTCGGGCTGCCACGAGAAACTCTGAAAACGCAGCGCCTCGAAGATCGCTCGGTCGACCCCCTCCGGGACATCGCCGCCCCCCTCTGCACGCCAACTCGTCGTCGACGCCAGGAACGCATCGACATCGGCAGTCAGCGCGAAAGAGTCGACCACCTCGTCGCGATAGCCGATCCACCCCCAGCGGCGCCCCGCGGCAGGATCGGCGAGGAGGGGCAGCTGCGCGGCCAAAGCCTGCTGCAGGGTAGCGAGCTCGCCGGCCATGCTTTCACTGAGATCGACCAGTAACAGTAGGTCGCGCGGTCGAGCTGGGTGGATCGCGCTCCGCCACGTCGCGACCGACGCTGGCAGCCGCTCTTGCGCCCGCGGCCACAGCTCGGACCAACGCGCTTGCAAATTCTCGACGATGGGTCCTCGTGCTGCTGGAGCCAAGATCGACAGCTCGGTCCCGATCGGCTGCTGCACCGCCGCGGTAAGCCAGGCGTAGTCGTCACTGCTCACCAAGCGCGCGACGGCCGCTTCGCGCAAGAAGCCGCTGCCCCAGGCGGCCGCGGCCAGGTAGCCGGCCAGGCGGTCGATGTCATCGGTCGCCGGCGACTGTACGCAGGCCCACAACAACACCGCATCAAGGTTCGTCGGCAGCGGCAGAGAAATCGCAACCGGTCGAGCGCTGTCGTCAACAGGCGTCGTACCCACTGCGGGGGGCAGCGCTGTGGCTCCGCGGTTGTTCGCTTCGATGCGGGCAGCGCCGCCGTTCGTACCGGTGACCACCGCGTCTGTAGGCACGGCCTCCGCATTCACTTCGGCCTCGATTGGAGCAGCGACCGGAGCATCGACGTCCGCCGTAGTGGCCGTCGGCTCAGCGATCGGCGGTGGCGTTGGAGTCCCGGCCCCGTCGGTTGGATCAAGCGTCGTAGCAGCTGGTCTCCCAGAAGCCGGGGCGCCACGGGGAGTGACCGGCGATTGCGCGGCCGTCTCCAGGGGCGGCTCCGTGTCGCTCCCCGTTCGGGTCCACAGCATGACCAACAGGATGCTGTTGAGAACAGTCAGCCCCAGAACGAGGCCGACGACGAGATACACCGGCTCGCGAGAGCGCAGCGTCACTTCCTGGCCACAGCGACAGCGGTACTGAATCGACATCAGAGACGGATCCTAGCGCAGCGACGAAGGAGGGAGTCTCCGGGCAAGCCCCAGCGACCCCCGTATTGTAGCGGATCGAACGCTCAGATGGGATTCGGGCCTCGATGGAACCCTCTGTTGTTACCGTGGCGGTGAGGTCCCTGGGTTTGTTGAGATTGCTGAGTCGAAAATGACGGGCGAGATCGCTGCAGCAGCGACCTCGGGTCACTGCCTGGGACAGCTACTTGCGGTACTTACGCACCACACCGACCACGACGCCACGGACCTCGACCTTGTCGGTGTAGATCGGATCGAGAGCCTCGTTGGCCGGCTGCAGGCGGAAGCGGCCCTGATTGGAGTTGGCGGCATCCGGCTCGCGGTAGAGCTTCTTCAGCGTCACTTCATTCTCGGGGAGGACCGCAACGACCGTCTCTCCGTCGTCGGCGATCTGACGCCGCTCGACGATGACGAGGTCACCGTCGCGAATCCCCTCGTCGACCATCGACATCCCCCGGACCCGGAGCGCGTAGTGCTCCTTCCCCATCGGGATCAGGTCGGCGAGGTCGACCGTCTCAGGATTCTCCACGGCTTCGATCGGTCCACCGGCGGCGATGCTGCCGAGCACCTCGACCGGGAGAATCTCGCCGTCATCTCCGGCAGCGTCGTCCGGAGGCAGGTCCGCGTAATCAGGATCGAGGATCTCGAGGGCCCGGGCGAGGTTTGGCTCGCGGCGGATCGCCCCCTTCTTCTCCAGCTGGCGCACGTGATCGTGGATCGTGACCCGCGAAACCCCGAAGTTCTGCGCGATTTCTTCGAGCGTCGGCGAGAGCCCACGCATCTTGCGGTAGTGCTGCAAGAACTCCAAGACAGCGAGTTGGCGATCTGTGTAGAACATACGCTCCAGCTCTTAAGCGCGAACTAGGTTAAACGCCGCACTAGGTTAAACGCCGCACTAGGCTAAACGCCGCACTAGGCTAAACGCCGAACCAGGCCATGACCAAAAGTCCACCGAGCGCGACCCAGAACCAACGGTCCCCCGTCATCGCGTCCGCCGAGGCTTCCAACGGCGCCGTCAGAACGGCCGTCGCGGCTGCCTGTTCGGCGGCGCGCTCTTCGAGCGTCGGCCACGGGATCACCGGCGCAGCGGCCGCCTGAGCCACCTCGGTTGGAACCGCGGCAACCTTCGCTGGAACCGGCTCTGGAGCCGTTTCAGCGATCACCTGCTTCACGCGAGCCGATACGTCGTCGAGAGACAGCTGCTGCAGATTCTCACCGGCACCTTGCCAGCCACCTCGACGGAAGCTCTTGCGGCTGCCAGCGCGACTGCGACTGCGCGTGGGCGCCTTCGTCGATGCCGTCGTCGAGGCCTGTGGCGTTGCCTGCGGGGAACCGATCTCTGGTGCACTACCGAAGTTCAGCTCTGTCTGCTGCGTCATGAGACGCGCCTTCCCTTCTTCGGCGGTCGATTCGGGAGGCGCAACCAGGACTCTGACTGCGGGTGCACGGCATTGGGGATTCGCCGCGATCCGCGAGTTGCTCTGGACATTCCTCCACGAGTCGGGTATCCCGCCCGCGGTGTTACGATAGGGAAACTACCCTAACAAAAACCGAACGTCAACAGGCGTTCTCCACAAAATTTCCACGCCATCGGTCCGCCCACGCCTGAGGACCCATCCCACCCCTCGATTCTGCGTGGCTCGCGCCCTTGAAAGGATTGTCCTAATGAAGCCTCCCCGCCCAGTTTACGTCGCTGGTGGCGCCCACACGCCGTTCATCGGGAAGTTCCATCCGGACTTCATCTGGAAGAAGCATCCCGACTTCGGGAAGCGCGAGAATCCGGGGCTCGAGCAGTATTTTCGCCTCGTCACGGACGCGGTCTTCGCGGATCTCGGGATCGATCCCGGCGTCATCGACCGTGCGGTCGTCGGCAATTTCGTCGGCGAACTGTTCTCGAGCCAGGGACATCTGGGCTCGATGCTAGTCGCGGCCGTTCCCGGGCTGAAGTACAAGCCCAGCCACCGCGTCGAGGGTGCCTGTGCGTCGGGTGGCCTCGCAATCCAGTCCGGGCTCGACATGATCGCCGCGGGCGCCGACATCGTTCTCGTCGTCGGTGCCGAGGTGCAGACGACCTTCAACGCGAAGGACGGCGCCGACTTTCTGGCACGAGCCGCGCACTACGAGAAGGAGCGGCCGATCGACCCGTTCACGTTCCCGTGCCTGTTCGCGCGCCGTATGAAGGCGTACTTCGAGAAGAATGGTGGCGAGCCCGGTGACGTGGCGCCGATCGTCGTGAAGGCGTACGAGAACGCAGCGAAGAACCCGAACGCGCACATGCGGGAAGTGGGCATGAAGCTCGAAACCGCGCAGGCCGCGTCCGACAAGAACCCGAACTTCCTCGAGAACGAGGAGTACAACCCGTTTCTGAAGATCTCCGATTGCTCCCAGGTCTCCGACGGCGCTTCGTGCGCGATTCTGGCGACGGCTCAGGGGCTCGAGAAGATGGGGCGTTCCCCGTCGGACTGTTCGCAGATCGTCGCGTCGGGCCATGCGGCCGGGCCGTTGGGGGATGTCTCCGACCTCACGGATATGGATGTCTCGCGGCACGCGGTGCAGCAGGCCTATTCAAGCGCTGGCTGGAGCGCCAGCGACGTCCAAGTGGCCGAAGTCCACGATTGCTTCAGCATCACCGAGGCGCTGATGTATGAGGCGCTCGGTCTCTGTGAGCGCGGTGACGGGGTCCGCTACGGCGCCGACGGCAACACGACTCTGACCGGCAAAGTTCCGGTCAACACGGGCGGAGGCCTGATGGCGTTCGGGCACCCAGTCGGTGCGACCGGCGTCAAACAGGTCGTCGAGATCCATCGCCAGCTGCACGGTCTCTGCGGCGACTACCAGATCGGTGGCTCCCCGACGCGCGGCGCGACCGTCAACATGGGCGGCGACGACCGGACCTCTGTCGTCACGCTGATCGAGAAGGCCTAGAAGCTCAGACCCGGCTGCAACCGACGCGGTCGGGATCGGTCTATCAAGCGAAGGGCCGCGGCGACTGGGCCCGGAGTGCGCCCCAGGGGCCGCTGATGTCACCGTTTGCGGCTCGCTGGCAGTATCATCGAGTGCGTCGGTCCCCAAGGCCGGGGTGTCGTGTTACTTTGGGACCACCCGCGAGTAGTTTTGGCCAGCTTCGAGTCCTCTCGATGGTGGTCCAGGCCGCCAGGCCGAAGTGAATCGGAGGCCCGCGTCGATGAGTGCAAACCATCGCAAGCTTGCCGCCGCGATCGCCATCGCGGCGTTGCTGGCTGGTCTACTCTTCTGGGTCTTGCGTGACGGCTCAGGCGGCACCAGCGCCGCCGGACGCGATCAACGCGCCGGTACGACCGACAGCACGGGGGACGGTCCGAGCGATCGGAACGCGACCCACTTCCCGGACGCCGACCCGACGCGCACCGATCCCGGCAGTAGCCGCGGCAGCCAGGACGCAACGACTGCGTCCAACGAAGCGTCGACCACAACGACTGACGGGGGCGGCGACGGGGACGGTGGCTACTGGATCACCGGCAACGTCGTCAGCGACGACGGCACTCCGTTTCCCGGTGCTCGTGTCGAACTGCTGCCCAATCGCGGGCCGCTGTTCACGAAGGCTGCCCTCGAAATGATCCAGCGAGCAACCGAGGACTCCGCTCCAATCGCCGCCACGCGCACCGTCGGCGGCGGCAGTTTTCGTATTCAGGCGCCAGGTCCCGGACGCTATGACGTCCGCACGAGCGCACGCGGCTGGGTCGGGTCGATCGACACCGCTCAGCTCACTCCCCGCGAGCAAGAAGTCGCGCTGTGGATCACGATCTACCCAGGGCTGGCGATCGCTGGCACCCTGCAGAACGCCGCCGGCAGTGGGGTCGCTGGGAGCACCCTCGTCCTACTCGAGAAGGCTCAAGATCAAACGCGACGATTCCATCGTCACGTCACAATCTCAGACTCGGCGGGGCGCTTCCGCTTCGAGGGGCTGGGGCTCCAGCGCTACATTTTGATGGCAAAGACTGCCAGCGGCATGACCAAACTGGTCCCGCAAGTCGTGCCCCCGTCCGAGCAGTTGATCGTCCGCCTCGACGCAGCGGTCGAGATTCAGGGCCGCGTCACCGACTCCGGATCGGAAGCCCCGATCGCCGGTGCGCTGGTGAGTGGCCTGAACCCACAGAGCTGGGACCAGGCGCAGACCGACGCCGAAGGCAACTACACACTGCGCCTCGCTGGTGCGGATGCCGACGTCCTCGTCGTTCACGATCTCTATGCACAGAGCAAGCGCCGGATCCGCCTCGGTAGCGACGAACCCAACGACTTCTCGCTCGATCCAGCGACGCCATTTCAGGGGCGCGTCGTTCTCGACGACGGTTCACCGGCCGCGGGCGCGACAGTCGGCTTCTTCCAGAGCACCTCCTGGCTCACGGACGTGCGCACGGCCACAGCTGACAGCGACGGACGCTTCACGATCCCGCTAGCCGGCAGCGGTGCGCTGCTGGCACGATTGCCGGGGTGGGCACCGCAACCACCGTTCGATGCCGGCCAGGGAGACTTGGTCCTGACCCGCTCGCAGACGCTACAGGGTGTTGTCTTGGCACCCGATGGCGCGGCCGTCACGGGCGCCTACTTGCGGCTGCACCCCGCGCCTCCGCAATCGGACAACTTCACCTGGGTCGAGTGGTTGCGCGGCGTCCAGGAAGGTTGGACCGACGATCGCGGCGAGTTCGCAATTCCGGACGTCGTACCGATCGGAAGCTACGAACTGGAGGTCCTCCATGACCAGTTCGCCGACCACCGCCATCGCATCGGGGCTGTCACCGCAGACCCCATCGAGGTCGTCCTCGCCAACGGCGGTACATTGACGCTGACGCTTGTCACGCCGGATGGCAGCCGCCCCGCCGGCGTCGTCGTCGCCGAGTTTCCGTCCGGTCCCCCGGTTCGGCGCCGCCACGACGCGACGCTCGAAGGGGGCACGATGTTCGTGATCCCATCGGACGGGTTCGTACAACTGGGCAGTGTGCCGGCCGGCGACGTGACGCTGTACGTCCGCGCCCTGCCGTTCCTCGAGGAGCGCATCCAGGTGACGGTCGCCGAAGACGAACTGTTGTCGCGCGAGGTCCTTTTGCGGCGCGGCTGCGACGTCACGATCGAACTCGACGCTCCGGCTGGGAAGCCGACGGCCGGTGTTCTCGTAACGCTGGCTCCCGAGTCACGCACGCGAGCCGATCGCGCTGCAAACCTGCGGGCGCGCACCGGGCGCACAGCCGGTGACGGGTCGCTGGAGCTGCTTTCGGTCACACCCGGAAAGTACCGCGTAAGTGCACGGCAACTCGTCGGTGACACCGAGATGCTGGTCGGCTCGACATCGATCGAGATCGGCGAGCAAGAACAACTCCGTGTACCGCTATCGCCCAGCAACATCATCTCCGAACCCATCATCAGTAATGAGCAGCTATCAAACATCTGTCCTGATGCCACTATCCCCAGTGGTGTGGCCAAAGATGACCTGCCAACTGCGGC
>JBCCHQ010000017.1:0-63324 GCA_039028735.1 Planctomycetota bacterium
ACGCCGATCGCGGTGGCGATCGACATCCAGATCATCATATTGTCCCGGAGGAAGTCCGACGTCGCGAGGAGCGCGCTCGTCACCCACGGAAGCTCGACCCCCATGGAGGAGAACATCTCTTTGAACTTCGGGATGATGAAGACGAGCAGGAAGAGCGTAATACCGCTGACCATGATCAAGGAGACGACCGGGTAGGTCATCGCCGACTTGATCTCGCTCTTCAGCTTCTCGGCATCTTCCTGGTAGTCCGCCAGTCGCTCGAGCACGGTGTCGAGCTGACCGCTCGCCTCCCCCGCTCGGATCATATTGATGTAGATATCGCTGAAGATCTTCGGATGTCGCTGGAGCGACTGCGACAGGTCTTTACCCGAGCGCACGTCGGACACGACGTCCCCGAGGGCCTTGCGCAGGGTCGGATTCGCCGACTGCTCCTCGATGATCTCAAGGCCTTCGACCAGCGGAATACCAGCCGAGACCATGGTGGCGAGCTGACGGGTAATGATCACCAAGTCGTTCGACTTGACGCGCTTCCCGCCCCCTCCTCCGATCTCCATCGAGAAGAACGAACTCTTGCCGCTACTGCCGGAACTGGAGCCGCCCTTCGATTGCGACATCGAAATCACGGTCAGGCCACGACGTCGAAGTTCGGAGACAGCGTCGCCCTCACTCTGGGCTTCGAGCACCCCGGAGACGAGCTTGCCTTGAGAGTTCTTGGTCTTGTACTTGTACTGACGCATTACGCCACCCTGTTATAGAAGTCCTGGCCCGGAACGAGCCTGATCAGTCGGCCGTCGTGACCCGGAGGAGCTCTTCGATACTCGTCTTCCCGCGCATGATGTTCAGGATTCCGACTCGACGAAGAGTCAGCATCCCTTGCTCTATCGCGGTGTCCTTGATGTCCATGGCCGATCCACCCGCAATCACCACGCGACGGACCTCTTCGGTCATCAGCATGGTCTCGAGCAGAGCGAATCGACCCTTGTAGCCATTCGCGCAGTACTTACAGCCCACGGGCTCGTAGATCTTCACGCCGTCGAGTTCCTCTTCGAGGAATCCGAGATCGAGCAGTCGCTCCGGGGGCGGCAACGGATCCATCATTCTCATACAGTCGCTGCACAGTCGTCGCGCCAGTCGCTGAGCCGCGACGCACTGCGTCGCGGAGGCGACAAGAAACGGGTCGACTCCCATATCGATCATTCGAGTGATGGTCGAAGGCGCGTCGTTGGTGTGGAGCGTCGAGAACACCAGGTGGCCGGTGAGTGCAGCCTTGATCGCAATCTCGATCGTCTCGAGGTCACGAATTTCCCCGATCATGATCGTGTCGGGGTCTTGACGCAGTATCGAACGGAGCGCCGCGGCGAAGGTGAGACCACGTTTGGGATTCACCGGCACCTGATTCACACCCTGGAGCTGGTACTCGACCGGGTCCTCGACCGTGACGATGTTCTCTTCGACCGAGAGCACTTCCTTGATCGAGGAGTAGAGCGTCGTCGACTTACCACTACCGGTCGGACCCGTGACCAGCAGGATGCCGTGCGACAGGCCGATCAGTTCTTCCATCCGTTCGCGGTTGTGATCGTTGAGGCCGATCTCATCGAGGCGGTACAAACGCGCGCTCTTGTCGAGGAGTCGAAACACGATCCGCTCGCCGTTCGATGTTGGCACCGACGAGATTCGAACATCGACCTCACTGTCGCCGACCTTGATCGACGTACGGCCATCCTGGGGCAGACGTCGCTCGGCGATGTCCATTTTCCCCATGACTTTCACGCGCGAGATCAGCGCATCCTGGACTTTCTTCGGGATGATCTTGGAGTCGTACAGGATTCCGTCGATTCGGTACCGCACCTGCAGGCGATCTTCGAACGGCTGCAGGTGAATATCTGACGCACGAATCTTCAGCGCTTCGAACATGATCGTGTTCATCAACTTGATGATCGGCGCCTTGTTGGCGATGTCGAGGACGTCTTCGGACTCTTCGATCTCGGCAGCAAGGCCGAGGATCTCATCTTCCTCGAGACCCTCTAGCAGTTCGTCGACGTCTGCCGACGACTTCTGGTACGCGCGATTGATCGCCGACGTGATTTCGGCGCGCGGCGCAATGACGGGCTCGACCATCTGGCCGACCATCGTTGCGAGGTCATCCATCGGATGCACGTCGAGGGGGTCGCAAGTTGCGACCCGCAGCGCCGTGCCCATGTCTTCGATCGCGACGAGGTTGAAGTTCCGCGCAAACTGTGCGGGCACTCGTGCCGTGAAGTGATCCGGTGCGACGACCTCGCTGAGGTCTTCGCGATACGGAATACGAAGCCGTCGGGCTAGCGTCTGCAGCAGGACCGTCTCGGTGACGTATCCCTTCTGTCGCAGCACACGGTCGAGCGGTTGCCCGGTTTCCTGCTCCTCTTCGCGGCACTCCTCCAGCTGCTCGCTGGTCAAGTGCCCTTCGTCGACGAGGTCGCTGAAGATGGAAAGCTTCATCGGCGCTCACTCTCGTCGTCGAAGCGTGAGCTCTCATCCCGTCGGTTCGGCGACTTGAACTGAATGTTCACGTCGCTGTTGAAGGTGTCTTGCATCGTGCCGCGCGCCTGTCGTGACAGGTTGCGCAGCTCGGAGAAGTCATCGCTTCGCAGGATGTGCGCGTTCAGGAAGATGTAGAGGTTGTTGCGGGACTTCGTCGAAGCCTTGCTCTGGAACAACCAACCGAGCAGCGGCAGGTCACCGAGGATCGGCACCTTGCTGACCGAGACGCCGTCGGACTCGCGAGCCAAACCGCCAATGATGAAGAGGTCGCCGTCAGCGACCGTCACTTGGCTGTTGATCGTGTTCTCCGAACGGTCTGGAACACCACCCGTACCACTCGACTGGGCGCCGAAACTCGACACCGACATCGCCAGATTGATCAGGACGACGTTCTCCGAGATCGTCGGCGTCAGCGACAGACTGATCCCGGCCTCGGCCGTGCCCTGTCCGGTGGACGTACCGGTGTTCGTGCTGGTCGTCGTTTCGAAGTAGATCGTATCGGTCGACGAGATGTCGCTGGTCTCGTTGTCATCGGCGAGGATGAACGGGGTGGCCAGGATCTTCGTGTCACTATCGGTCTTGATCGCGCGCAGCAACACCGGCAGCTGACCTTCGTCACTGACGGCAGCCAGGAGCCCCGAACCGGCACCGGTGATCGTCCGGCTGATCGCCAGAGCGCTCGGGTCGGTAGCGGTACCGAAGACCGGCGTCGACAGACCAAACGACGTCAGTGCGGCGACGCGCGTGGCCGTCTCGTCGAGATCACCCGCCAGGTATTCCAGCGTGTAGTTGAGGTCGGATCCTTCTGTCACCTGCACGAGGGCAGCCTCGAGGAAGACCTGCTTACGCTTCCGGTCGATCCCTTCGAGCACCCGCAAGATCTCGACGTACTCTGCATACTCAGCTTGGATCAGCAGCGAGTTGGTGTCGTCGTGCGGTACGATCCGCGTCGCGAGCTGCTGCTGTTGCTGCTGTTGGTTGGCCGTGTTGCCGCGGCCCCCTCGGTTCTGGCGCCCTCGCAACGTGCTGCCGGAACTGCGTGTCCCCTCGACGAGGGAGCGAATGTCCTCTGCGAGGTCAGATGCTTTCAGGAACTTCACCTCGTAGTGGTGTGTGTTCGGCCGCAGGTTCTCGACCTTGACGTCGAGGTCGTCGATCAAGCGCAAGATCGTGTCCAGCTGCTCTTCGTCGGTGGTATCGATGATAATTTTCTCGGTGCGGCTGTCGGCGATCAGACGCGTGTATTCGCCAGGGTCGGTCGGCGCCCGGGGTGCGTTTTGGTTGGCTTGGTTCCCGCGGCCGGAACGGGCAGCTCGGTTGTTGCGGGTTGGCGTACGGCCCCCCTGCCCCTGAATATTCAAGATCTCGCTGATCACCGACACGATGTCCTCGGCCGTCGCGTTGTAGACCTCGACGATCCGCAACTTCCCTTCTGGCGGGCGCACTTCGACGTCGATGTACTTCACGAGGTCCTGCAGGTGGCGCAGCAGATCGACCTTGCCCTTGATGATCAGCGTTCGTGTGTCGGGGAGCTGCACGATCGGGGTGTTGCCCCCGGCCGAGCGGTTTCCGCCGCCACCGCCGACCGACGTCAGCTCGCGCAGCGCCTGAATCACGACCTGCGTTTCCGTGTGCTTCAGCTGCAGTACCAGCGTCGCGTAGCGTTCGTCAGCGAACTCGTCGGTTGGTAGTTCGCTGTCGATGTCGTGGATCTCGGTCACCGTCGGTACGCCTGAGGCGCCTTGCGCGCGTGAGCCCGCATGCGAGACGTGGACGACCTGGGTCCGTTCGGCATCGTTTAGGATCTCGTGCGTGACGGTGTAGCCATTCGCTTCGAGCAGCGATTTGACGATCTCGTAGTTCAGCGGCTCGACGTCTCCAAGCACGTTGATCATCGTGTCAGGGCTGAACTGCGGGTCGTTGCCGGTCGACGGGTAGTCGACCAGGAGACCGATGCGCTTGTGGATGTACTTCAGGAATTCGATGACCGAGACCTTACCTTCGGTCAGACGCTTCGGCACGTCGTCGAGGCTACTCTCGTCGCTGTCTTCGTCGGTACCGGTCTCGTCGTCGGCGCCAGCGTTGTCCTCTGCGGCGTTCTCGCCGGCGGGGGGTTGCGCGGCGATGACGTTGGGGAATACGCAGCCAAAGACAGCGATCAGCACGAGGGCGCCCCATACCAACAAGGGCTGCGACTGGACCGACTCCAGATTCAATTCCGGATGCGTGACACCGCGATCGGCACTCCCTTGGGGCAAGTGCGGCTGGCGTTCCATAGGGTTCTCCGTTGGGCTGTGACTCTGCACTAGGTGCTGGCCTCTCTGAGTTCGTAGCATGACGCTCGCAGCATGTTCTTCCCAGGCGCCAGTTCGTTCGAAGCATGTTCGTTCGAAGCAAGCGCCGTCGCGTAGGCGGCGAGTCCGTCGATGGGGACACCGCGCAAATCCCCGGCCGCTGGGGGTTCTCCGCGCTGCTTTCCTCGGGTCGCATAAGCTCTTCCAAGGTAGGGTCTTATGTCTCAAGTTCAGAGTGTTTGCAATCGATTCCGGGAATTCTGTCGCGGCGGGGGACAACGCACTGTTGCAGGGTGCAACAGTCGCTGCGGTTAGCGGCGACGTTGGTCGAGCTCGTCGAGGAGTTGCTCAGCAGCCTCCCAGCGATTCTTCGGCAATCGGAGGAGCAGAGTGTTCGATTGCTTCTGCACAACGACCGAAATCGTTGGGGCGCCCCGTTCCTTCCAGGCGGCCAGGAAGTCACGGCGCAGATCGGCCGCGAAGCGGTGACGCGCGCGCCAGCTGCGAATCGTCTCACGGCGCCCGTCCTCGGGGGGTTGATCCAGGTCGGCGACGATGTTCTTGAACGGCGTCAGCGACTCGCCACGGCGGATCCTTGCGATGACCCTCCGCGTAGCCGTAACTGCAGCGAAGAGCGTGCGTTGGTGCGCAGGTCGTTGGGCTTCGCGGCGGCTGACAACGTCATTGAGGAAGCGCGCGACCTCGTCTGGGTCGGCATAGCGCAGCGCGATGACCTCGACGTCGAACTCGCGCTCGCGGTGGGGCGTTTCATGGGGATTGGTCGACGCGAACCAGTAGCGGCTAGTGCGCCGCCCTCCGAACGGCATGACGTAGACCCCAGCCGATCTAAGTATAACTTTGATAGATACTTCAGATCCTGACACCAGCGTGAACGAGTGCCGCACCCACGCCAGTCGTTGGGGCAGGCTCGGCGCCCGGAGCAGCGGTTTGCGGGTCAGGGATTCCCATGCCGAAAGCAGAGTTGAGGTCGAGTGTAGCCCGCGTTCCAGCGTGTCTCCGAGCTGCGGGTCGCTGGGCGCGACCAGCGCGGCGTAGAGAAGGATAGCGATCGGGTTCACGTGGTTCTCCGTGGGCAACGTTCGTCTTGGCAAGTGGGGCGCCCGGCACACGCCGGCTGTTGGCTTGCCAGCGAATCGCGTGCCTCTCGCGAAATCCGCCGCGCCGTTGTCTAACCGGGAGGCGGATTCAATCCGAAGTTGCGGATGCGGGAGTACAGCGTTGAGCGTTCGATGCCCAGCACCTCCGCTGCTTTCGACTTGTTCCAACCGACATGGTCGAGTACGCGTTCGATGTGATCGCGCTCGAGGTCTTGAATCGAGCATGGCTTCCACGTCGTCGTGGCTCCGCCGCCACCCTGGGAGCCGGGGCCCAAGTTCGCCGGCAGGTCGGGCAGGTCGATCTTCGTGCCTGGCGCCATCACGACGCAGCTTTCGATGGCGTTTCGGAGCTGCCGAATGTTTCCCGGCCACGGATGTTCAGCCAGGACCTTGCGGGCTTCGGCCGTGAGTTCTTTGCGTGCTGTGCCGGTCTTCTGGGCGAAGTGATCCAGGAAGTGGTCGATCAACAGCTCGACATCTCCGGTGCGCTCGGCCAACGAAGGGATCAATACCTGGAGGACATTCAGGCGGTAGTACAGGTCCTCGCGGAAGTTCTTGGCTTCGACTTCGTTCCAGAGATCGCGATTCGTTGCGGCGACGATGCGTACATCCACCTGCACAGACTCGGTGCCGCCCACGCGTTCGAAGCACTGCTCTTCCAGTAGCCGCAGCAGCTTGGCCTGGCAGCCCAAGGGCAGTTCACCGACTTCGTCGAGAAACACCGTGCCTTGGTTGGCAACTTCGAACTTGCCCAGCTTGCGACCGACCGCACCCGTGAACGAACCCTTCTCGTGTCCAAACAGTTCACTCTCGACCAACGTCTCGGGAATCGCGGCGCAGTTGATCGCAACGAACGCATGGCCGCGGCGTGGGCTTTGGTAGTGGATCGCCTGCGCGACCAGTTCTTTGCCCGTTCCGGTATCGCCGAGGATGAGCACTGTGCTCTGTGCGGGTGCGGCGCGTCGAATGAAGTCACGGACCCGCTGGACCCCGCGAGACTTGCCGACGATCGGGTTGGTCTCGACGATCGTCTGCACGAGGTTTTCACGCTCTTCGACCAGTCCTCTCCGGGTCGCGAGTGCTTGCAGCGCCGCGCCCAAGAACTCCGCGGCGACGGCGGCTCCGTACAGGTCTTCACTCTCAAACGGCGTCTCATCGGCGTTCAGGCGGTCGAGGTACAAGATCCCGGCGATCTCGTTGCGGGAGTGAATCGGCGCGGCGATGACGGATCGGATCTCTTCACCGACGACACTTGCGCGACTCTGAAAGCGATCGTCGGCGCCGGTGTCTCGAGATAGCACCGCGTCGCGGCTCTGCATTACTTCTTGGTAGATGGTCTGGCTCAGCACGAAGCCACGCATCTGCTGGCCACCGCGCGAGTGCGCGGCGCGACACAGCAGCGTGTCGGCATCGAGTAACAACACCGCGCCGCGGTCTGCTTGCAGTCGCTCGACCAGCAGATGGATACCGTTCTCGAGGAGCTGCGCCTCATCGCTGCCCTCGGCGACGGCCTGCGATAGTTCGTGCAAGGCGTCCAACACCGCGGCAGCTCGTGGCGCGGGTGCGCTGACGTCGCTGCCGCCAGTTCTCTCGATGACTTGCGTTTGGCTGTCATCGGTGGCGCGCACGACTTCCTCCATGATATGCAGCTCGGAATCACCGATGCCTATTTGGTCGCCGGGGCGCAACGTCCACTCGTGGATAGGATCGCCGTTGACGTACGTGCGGTTGCTCGATTCCAAGTCGACGACTAGCCAAGCGTCATCGCGGCGCAGCAGGCGCGCATGGAATCGCGACACGGCCGGATCCCGCAGCACGACGCCCGCAGTTTCGTCCCTGCCGATGACCAGACCATCGGCCGTGGGCGCGTCCGGGAGCGCTTGTTCGCGAATCCGTCCGGAGGGTTCTCGGATCCAAAGGCGTGAGCTCATCGCTGCTTCTTCCGCATCAAGATAATCGTTCTCCTTGCCTACTCGAGCAGCAGTAGCTCGCGGCCGATGCGCGGATGGTCGAGACGGCCGCCAATAACAACCTCTCGTACCGAAACGCCCCAGCCTTGGGGGCGCAGACCAGCGCCGCGCAACGCAATTGCACCTTCGAGCATTTGTTCATCGGGGAGGGTGAAGCGGATGCGCTCACGCTCAGACGTGCCGGAGGTCGCGTTTTGCTCGATGACGAAGTCGTAGGTGTTGTCGGCGGTGCGGGTCAACTTCACGTTGTAGCTGGCGCGGTCATTCAGCGTGAAATCGACGTGCTTTTGATCCTGTTGGATAGCGACTCGTTTGCCACCTTGCCAACATTCGAACACGGAACGATTCGGCCGCCCGTCGCTGCCGAAGAAGACACGCAGCTGGTTCTCGGGCACCTCGGGGTCGTAACCAACGACGAGCTCGAAGTCCGGGCTGCCGCGGAACTCGAGTCCCAGCACTTCTACGAAGTGGAATTGCTTCATGTACGGAAACGTGATGGGGCGGTCGAAGTTGCGCCAACTCAGATGCTCCCCTTCGACCCGTGGCGGTCGCGGTGGAGGAAACGCATCGTCGGCGTCGGGGGAGTATCTGAAGAATTTCTGCAGATCCGAACGAGCGAACTTGAAGTCCAGCCCCTCGTTTTCTCCTTCGGCGTGGTAGACCGTGCCGAACAGCTTCTGCGGTGTGTAGCCGGTCGTCGGCGAGCGATGCCCTGGGCCCAACATGCTGGCGCCCAGGCCGATGCCGCACAGGATCAGCAGCGCAGCGGCCCAGTTGAGCATGCGTCGCGTCACGCCGCGACGGCCGCCGCGTAGTTGGCGGCGTACCGTCGTCAAGTCGTCGAGCAGCCCCTGGTAGTCCTGGTGGCGCTCTTCCGGTGCTTTTGCGAGCATCTTCTGTAGCAGCGTGTCGATGCTGCGCAGGAACGGTGGCGATTCGAGGTGCGGTGCGGGCTCGTTGGCGTGAGCGACGATCACCTCGACCTTCGTCGAGCCGACAAACGGTTCCTTGCCGGTCAGCAAGAAGTACAGCGTGCACCCCAACGAATAGATGTCGCTGCGGTGGTCGACGTGGTGACCCTGGCTCTGCTCCGGCGATACGAAGTGCGGCGTCCCGAGGATCACGCCGACTTGGGTCAAGTGACTCAAGTCTTCGGTGCGACGGGCCAGTCCGAAGTCGACCAGCTTCACATCGCCACGTTGCGTCAACAGGATGTTCGACGGCTTGACGTCGCGGTGGACGATCCCCTTGCGATGGGCAGCTCGCAGGCCGCGCGCGGCCTGGAACGCGATGTCGATCGCTTCTGGGACCGGTATCGGTCCTTGCTGCTGCACGCGCGCTTCGACGGATTCGCCGTCGACGTACTCCATTACGAAATACGGCGGCGCGGTTTCGTCGCGGGCGTGGATCGAGAAAATCTGCGCGATGTTTGGATGCACTGCCGCAGCGACGGCCCGGGCTTCCGTCAGGAAGCGGCTCGCATACTCTTCGTCGCCCTCATAGCGAGGATGGATCTTTTTGATCGCAACGGTGCGGTGTAGATCGGGGTCGTAGGCACGGTAGACCACGCCCATCCCCCCTTCGCCAATGCGTGCCTCGATCGTGAAGTGATCGAGCTGCTCGAGGCGGGCATTGAGCATCGGTTGGGTCTGCGCCGGATCGCTGTCACCGGCTCCGTCGTCGGAGTCGGGACTCGGGTCCTCTGGGTGGGCGCTCGGGTCCTGCAATGCAGATCTCTCTCTAGATCTCTCGCTCTAGATCTTCTTGCTGGGGCAAGCCTCGTCGTGAGGCGCCCGCTGCGGCGCCGCAGTTTCCAACGTTGGCCGTTGGCACACAAGGCTTGTTCAACAGGGGCGGCTGTCCGATGGACAAGCTTCCGCGTCTTCGGCTACAACACACCCCGGCGGAAAGTCTATGGGGGCTCGGCCAGCAGCGCTGGCGCGGGCGGCGTTCTCCCACTATCTCAGGAAGTCTCACCGACATGGCTCGATTCGAGAAGAAGATTCACGCGGAAGGCCACCTCATTGACTCAGACCTGCTCTCTGACGTCATGGATCGCGTCATCCGTGAGGGGAGCCGCTTCAAGATCATCGACTTGCAAGTCGGCAAGACCAATGAGGATCCGTCGACGCTCGAGATGCTGGTGGAGTCTGATACCGGCGAGCAGCTGACGGCACTGTTGCAGGAACTCAGCGATTTCGGATTCGTACCCGTCGAGATGGAAGATGCCCGATTCGAAGCGGCCCCAGCGGCTGGCGTCGTGTCTGAAGACTTCTACTCGACGACGAACCATGCGACGGAGGTGTTTCTCGGCGGCGAGTGGCACCGCGTCGTGCAGCAGCGCATGGACGCGTGCATTGTGCGCGATGACGACACGTTTCGTTGCGTCAAGCTACGCGACGTCGAGGCTGGTGATCTGGTACTGGTCGGATTGTCGGGCGTGCGGGTCATTCCCGAATACACGCCGCGCGATCGATCGAACTTTCAGTTCAGGGGTAATGAAGAGACGTCGGAGCGGCAAGTGCGCCTGTCGGTGGAACGAGTCGCCGGGATGATCCGTGACGTGCGGGAGGCGGGTGGGCGGGTCGTGTGGGTACCGGGTCCGGTCGTGATTCACACCGGAGCGGCCCCCGACATGACGGCTCTTATCGAAGCTGGCTTTGTCGATGCCGTCCTCAGCGGCAATGCCCTCGCTGTCCACGATGTCGAGAATGCGTTCTTCAATACTTCGCTCGGGGTCTCGACGAAAGACGGCCAGGTCGCGCATCTCGGCCATCGTCACCACATGCGGGCGATCAACGTGATCCGCCGTGCCGGCAATCTGCCCAATGCCGTTGCTCAGGGAGTGCTAACGGAGGGGATTTGCCACGCCCTCGTCAAACACAACGTCCCCTTTTGCCTGGCTGGGAGCATTCGCGACGACGGCCCGTTGCCCGATACCGAAATGGATCTCATCAAGGCGCAAGCCGGCTACGCAGAGCTACTCGACGGCGCATCGCTGGTGATCATCTTGTCGACGATGCTGCACGGGATCGGGGTCGGTAACATGTTGCCGGGTTCCGTGCCGCTCGTCTGCGTCGACATTCACCCCGCGGTCGTGACGAAGTTGTGCGATCGTGGCTCCGCCCAAGCGCATGGGATCGTTACGGACGTGGGTCTATTCTTGCATCTGCTACGCTCGGCGCTTTGTGACGACTCGAAGTCGTGAAGATCTCGGTCATCGTTCCAGTCTTGAACGAGGCCGAGCGTATCGGGGCGCATCTCACGCAGCTCCGAAGCGCCGAGCCGCATCAACTAATCGTTGTCGATGGTGGCAGTGACGATGGTTCCGTCGCTTCCGCGAGCGACGTCGCGGACCGGGTCGTGTCCGCGCCGCGTGGACTGGCGCAGCAATTGAACGCCGGCGCTGAAGCTGCCGATGGGGAAGCCCTCGTGTTTGTCTACGCCGATACGCAGCTGCCGTCCACGTGGCCAGCGACGATCGTGCAGACTCTGGCGCAAACGAATTGTGTCGGTGGCGCCTTTCGGCTGGCGCTCGATGACCGACGTTGGCGCTATCGCTTCACGGCTTTCGCAGCGAATCTGCGCGGTGCGATCGGCTGTGGACCGTTCGGGGATCAGGCGCTGTTCGTGCGGCGCGATATCTTCGCCGACGTCGGGGGCTACGACGCGACGGCGCTGCTCGAGGATCTCGACCTCGTGCGCCGATTGCGCCGCCGGGGCCGCGTCCAGATTGCGTCGGCCGCCGCCGTCACGTCGGTGCGGCGCTGGGAGGCGGGTGGCTTCCTGGCGACGATGCTCCGCAACTGGAAGTATCTCGCTTGCCACACGCTGGGTCTGCGGGGCAAAGCGCTACGGCGGCACTACCAGGCGTATCGCAGCGGCGACTCGGTTTCTAGCTGAGAACTTATTGGCTGCTGGGGATCGGCAAGCAACGGAGCCGCAACGTCGAACTGCCCTCGGGCGTCGTGAAACGGTACGCGAAGTAGCAATGACCGTCGGCGAACAGCGCCGCGGCGTTGAGTTCGTTGTGTCCGCCGGTATGGATCTGTCCCAGTTCGAAGGAGCGCTGCGCGTCCGGGTCGACAACGATGACTGGTGCGGCCGCATCGGAGCGTCGCCCTTGTGGCCACAGGATGATCCAGTTCGGTTGGCCGTGCACGGAACGACCCGACAGGGAACGGTGGCGATCGGGGAGTGGGGTCTGCCAGCTGCCGCTGCCGTCCATCTTCTGGCAGTGCAGTTTCCCGTCGTGTTCGAAGCACGCGTAGTCACGTGTCACCTGGATGCTCGACATCTGCTGCGGGAAGCTCACGACTTCCTTGTCCGCAATGAGGTCGACGATGCTGCTACGATCTTTGATCGCGTAGCCCTTGCGGTAGTCGCGCACTTCTCGGGATGGAGCACGACCGACGACGCGCGACTTCTTCAGGTCAACGACGCTCCACTGTGGTTTCTCGCCTTGCCCTGGCTGCATCATCACGTACCACGACTTGCCGCGTTTGAAGAGCGGCGCTTCTCGGTAGCTCGACGAGGCGACGATATTGGCGATGTGGCGCCCCGCGTCGGGCACCTTGATGATCTTGGGGCGTTTCTTTCCGAGTAGATGCACGGCACAGTACTGCTGTCCCTTCTCCTCGACAGTGGCGGTCAGGAACGCGAACTCGGTTCCATCCACGCTGTACCCTTTCAGCGAGCTTGAACTGTGCGTGAACTTTCCTTTGAGCTGCGTACGCCACTTCACTTTGCCTTTGTTCGTGATCTTGACCGCTACGCCGGCGCCCGCATACAGCAGGTCGTCACCGATGGCGCTGTAGTGGGTGAGCGCTGGCAACTTCGCCTTGCGCAGCGGCAGCGTCCACTCCTTCTTGCCAATGGCCGAGTAGCGTATGAGCGCCTTGGCGTCTTGGTCGTACTCGTAGACGCCGTTCTCGGCCCAGCACAGATACTGGCCCAGCTTCTGGCGCCGGGTGCCGGTTCGAATGTCGTAGAGCGTGAGATCGAGCAGCAGCGAAGTGCCGACGACTGCCTGGATCTTCCCACCGGGAGTTTCGTGTTCCGCCAGCTCTTTGCCGGTCTGTGCTTCGATGACGCGCGTCCGCTTCTCACCGCCGCCGATCAGGCGGACCACGATCGCGCCGTCGGCGACACTCAGCGAGGCGCCCGCCCGACTGCGATTCGTCAGCTCGATGTCGAACTCCCCGCCGCAGACGGGGGGCGCGAACGCGGCGCTGAAGGAGACACAAAGCACACAGCACAGTAGCCAGCGGGTCATCACAGCTCCTTAAGTCGGATGGGTACTCCCAGCCCCTAGAACGGGGCCCGCATTCTAGCGGCGCCGCGAACGACAGGGAAACACGCGCTGAGGACCTCCCGAAGAAGGTGGCGGCAGTCCGCCGCGGAGGCCGCCGGGGCGTCCGGGAATCCCACACTTGCCGTGTATGAAATCCCAACGACCTCGCCCCATCTCGGGTATCACTCCTCTTTTGTTGCTCCCAGCTGCGTTCGAGCCCGACGTTGCGAAACACTCAAGTGTATATGAGAATGCATCTTAGGGGGCGGGCCCGCGGGTTGCTTCTCGGTTGGCGTGGAGACCTGCCGGAGGTATGTCGTTTGCCTTCTCAAACTGTCCAAGCTTTGTCTGGGAGCCGTGTGATGTCTCGATTCTGGAACCTACAGACCAAGTTCGTAGTCGTGCTGATCGTGCTGCTGCTCGGTTCGCTCGTTGCTCAGAGCTACGTCCATCAGCAAGGGAAGGGACGCCTGCGGGCGGAAGTCCTGAAGCTGACGGAAGATCTGGCGAACGAAGTGACTCAGAAAGTACCGAAGGTGTTCCTCGTAGGAGTGCAAGTGCCGCAAGTCGTCGTGCACCGCGTACAGCTCAACACGACCGGTCGCGCCGGCGGCGAACGCCGGCGCCCCGGGAAGATTTGGGAAGCCGAGACCGGCGCCTCAGTGCGCAACGTGCGGATCATCTTCAACCCGAAGCGCTTTGCGGACCACCTCAGCGAGAAGTACGAGGAGTATCAGAACTGCCTGAACCCAGCCCCGAGCGTCCGCGACCTCGTGAGCGCCCAAGGGGAGCCGCGCAGTCGCAAGGGCTCCGAACCAACGCTGCAATCGTTGGAGCATGACGCCGACGAGGACCGTTGGATGCGGCAGCTGCCCGGATCGGCGGTCCTGTACGCGCGTGGCCCGGGGAACGACGACGGCGCAGCGGGCCCGTCGCTGCCGAACGTGGGCTCCAATCTCTCTGGCTTGACCTCCGAGGCTCCCGACCCGGTGAACCTCGGCGACTACACCGATCGCGTAGACCGTCTCTTGGACGATGACCGGCGCAAGACGCTGCTGAGCCTACTGGCGATCTTCCTGTCGGGGATCGGTGCGGCCTGGTTCCTGGGCAGCCGCATCACGCGTCCGGTGCATTCGCTGGTCGAGGGCTTCCAGCGCGTCGCCGATGGGGATCTCGCGACCCGCGTCCCGGAGCGGTCCCGTGGCGAGTTCGGCCTGTTGGGCCGCCAGTTCAATTCGATGGTGGGGCGCCTGCGCAACAGTCGTCAGCTGCAGCGGGAGCTGGAGCTGCGAGAGAGGGTGCAGCACATGGGCGATCTGGCCGCCGGCGTCGCCCACGATGTGCGCAACCCGCTGAACGCGATCTACCTGAACATCGGCCAGATTCGCGACGAATTCCTGCCGTCGGGCGCTGACAAACAGCAGCGCTTCCTTCGGTTTACGTCAGATATCCAGAGCGAAGTCGAAAGGTTGAACGAACTCGTCACGAATTTCCTGTCGCTGGCGCAACCTTCTTCCGGCGACCGCGAAGTGGTCGCCCCGAACGAGCTGGTCGAGGATCTCGGCCGTCTGCTCGATAAAGAAGCAGCCAGCCGCCACGTAACGATCGCGACGACGCTAGACGAGGGCATTCCGACTTTGCAGAGCAATCAGCAAGAACTACGCAGCGCGTTCTTGAACGTCGCGATGAACGCGATTCAAGCCATGGATGCCGACGGCGAAGGACGCCTCGACATCGTGACCGGATTGCGCCCCGCCGACGAGTCAGTAGGGCGCCCAGCAGAAGTGGCGATTTCGTTCATTGATTCTGGCTGCGGGATTTCCCAGGAGCAGCTCGAGCAGATCTTCATCCCTTACTTCACGACTCGCGAAGGGGGCACCGGCCTCGGCATGGCGATCTCGCGGCGCATCGCCGAGCGCTATGACGGGCGGATCGAGGTACGCAGCAAGGTCGGAGAGGGCACGACGGTCTCGTTCGTGTTCCCCGCCGTACCGGCAGATATCGAGGCAACGTCGCAAGCGGCGCTGCCAGAAACTCCCGAGCCTCCCACGAGCAAAGGAGGACACGCCTAATGGTCGACTGGACCCCGCGACTGTTGGTCTGCGATGACGAGGATGTGCAGCGCAACATCCTGAACGAAATTCTGACGAGCGCCGGCTTCTCCGCCGTGACGGCCGGTTCGGTCGAGGAAGGCGTAGCTGCATTTCAGAAGGCGATGGCTGACGGTCAGCCGATCGATCTCGTCCTGACCGACTTGAAGATGCCCGGTGACACCGAAGGCCTGGACCTACTGCAACAGGTGAAGGATATCGATCCCCGTGTCGAGGTCATCTTGATGACCGCGTATTCGACAGTGCGCAGCGCTGTACAGGCGATGAAGCTGGGCGCGTTCGAGTACCTGCCGAAGCCGTTCGACAAAGAGCGACTGCTCCAAGTCGTCAATCAAGTCATCGACAAGTTGCGTCTAGTGCACGAGAACCGGCGGCTGCGGGAGTTGGTCGGAGGCGAGGACCGTCACCGCATGATCGGCAGCGGTGCGCAGATGCAGGAGCTGTTTCGCATCATCGATCGCGTCGGACAGACCGACACGACTTGTCTGATTCGTGGCGAGAGCGGCACCGGCAAGGAGCTCGTCGCGCGAGCGATCCACCGTGGCGGAGCGCGCGCGACCAAACCTTTCATTGCGATCAACTGCGCCGCGATCCCGGAGAGTCTGATCGAGAGCGAACTGTTCGGTCACGAGAAAGGCGTCTTCACCGGGGCGACCACGACGAAGATGGGGCGCTTTGAGGAGGTGGGCGAAGGCACCCTGTTCCTCGACGAAATCGGCAGCATGAAGTACGACCTGCAGGCCAAGCTGCTGCGGGTGATTCAAGAGCGTGAGTTCTCGCGCGTGGGGTCGGCGCAGTTGGTCCCGTTCAACGGGCGCATCGTCGCCGCCACCGCACAAGATCTCGAAGAGCTGATCGCCGAGAACCAGTTCCGCGAAGACCTGTTCTTTCGCCTCAACGTCGTGCCGCTGGAGATTCCAGCTCTGCGCGAGCGCAAGGAGGACATCCCGACGCTGGTCGAGCTGTTCATCCGCAAGGGGCAAGAGCGTCTCGGCACGACTGTCCAAGGCGTGCGACCCGAAGTGTTGGAAGCGTTCGAGAACTATGAATGGCCCGGTAACGTGCGCGAGCTGGAGAACGTTGTCGAGCGGCTGCTGGTACTCGGTGATTCCGAGTATCTCGATGCAACGCTGCTGCCGCCGCAGATTCGCGACGGGGAGCCGCGGCGCAGCGTAGCGGGGCAGGCTGTCCGTGAGCCAGTGAACGCTGCTCCAGAGGGCAGTAACGGCCAGCAGGGCGGAAGTGGCCTCGACGGCAGCGGCGACAACGGGTTTGATAGTATGGATAGCGAGTTTGCTCTCCCCGCGTCGGGAGTGGTTCTCGAGGATCTCGAGGCGGGCTTGATCCGCCAGGCCCTCGAACGGACCGGCGGGCGGATCGAACCCGCTGCACAACTCTTGGGCATTACGTACAAGACACTGCAATACCGAATTAAGAAGTACGACCTGAAGACGATTCAGGGCGACGCGAGGCGCCGCTCATGATTCAGTTCAGTGACGACGTTTTTGTTGTTTGTAGCGAAGAACCATCGAGGAGCCTGACACACGCAACGGGCACGCGTAGTCCCCAGCGGGCTGCCAACCTCGTACCACCATTTACCCGCGTAGGAGTTTCCCGCGGTTTCCGAACGCAATTCCGCGTTCGCCCGGGCCTCCTGGAGGAAAACCGATGAACAACGGAGTCAAGGCGCTAGTGATTGCAGGGGTGCTGGCAGGCATCCTGATCGCGCTGTTTATCTTCACCAGCGAAGACAAGGGGCCTGAACCCGTCGTTGGTGGCAACGATACACCGGTCGAAATCGTCGACAACTCAACGGGACCCGACGTCCCGGCCCCGACGAACCCGGTACCCGCGCCAAGCGAAGACTTGATGCAAACGGGTACGGTCAAGGATGCCGAAGGGCGCGCGCTCGTTGGCGCAACCGTGACGGCGTATCCGATCGTCGACCAAAGCGGCACGGTGGCTCCGGACCGAGCTCGGACCACGGCTGCCGACGATAGCGGTGCCTTCTCGTTGACGCTGCGTCCCGGTGCCTACCGTATTCACGCGCGCTCTACCGGCTACCAAGAAGAGAAGGTGCAGGTGGCGATCGCCGAAGGCGAGTCACCCGAGCCGATCGACTTCACGCTGACGACTGGGCTGACGATCTCTGGTTACGTCAAGAACCAGGGGGGGCAACCGGTCGCTGGAGCGCTCGTCGTGGCGTTCATCGAGCGCGTCGAGAAAGACGCAACGCTGGAAGATCAACTGCGCAAGCTGATCGAGTACCAAGACATCAAAGGCGAGAAGGGGATCGAAGGCTACTCCGATGAGAATGGTTGGTACTCGATCTCGGGACTCGAAGTCCGTGACTACCGACTGTTCGCAACGGCGGGCGATTATGCTCCTGGCGAGCTGCGTCACATCGCAGCGGGTACGTCGGACGCCAACTTCGGCCTGCTTCCCGGTGGTGTCTTGACGGGTACCGTGCAGTCGCTGCAAGGACAGCCGATCTCGAACGCTCAGGTCGAGGTCTATCGCAACCCGCTCAACAAAGGGATCTTCGAAGTCGTGATCGAGAACATCATGCCGGCGCTCGCCAGCCGCGAGACGGATGGCAACGGTCGCTTCGAGTTCGACGAAATCGGCGGAGGAGACCAGTACCGCGTCGTCGTGCGTGCCGACAGCTTCCAGGGGCACCAAGAAGATCGCGTCGTGATCAATCCCGGTGCGAGCGTCGATCTGCCGATCACGCTGCTCGAGGGCAAGGTGATCAGCGGCGTCGTTCTTGGTCCTGACGGCAGTCCGGTACTCGGAGCGACGGTCAAAGCCAACCGCCAGGGTGGTGGTGCCCCCAAGCATCAGCTCGAGTCCGACGACAGTCGCGAGACCGACGCAGCCGGTAACTTCATCTTCGACAATCTCGAGGACGCCAACTACCGCGTCGTCGCAACGCACCCCGACTACGCCGCCGATCAACGCAACCGCGTGCAGGCCGGGCAGGACATTGAACTGAATCTGACGGTCGGGGGCGCGGTCTCTGGCATGATCACCGATTCGCTGACCGGCGCCCCGATCAAGGGCGCGACCGTGGTCGTTCGAGATGGCGCAGCAACGGAGAAGACCGGTGTTTCCGACAGTAACGGTGGCTACTTGGTCCGCGGGATCGCGATTCCGAAGAAGGGCGAAGCGCAGATCTCGGTCGAAGCCGAGCTGTATGCCCGTGTGGCTGGCGAGAAGGTGCCGGTCCAAGAGGGACTTGTCACCGAAGGCATCGACTTCTCCCTAGACCTGAACGGTTCTGTTGCTGGCTTCGTGCAAGATAGCGATGGGAACCCCGTTTCTGGCGTCCGCATCACGGCGAAGCGTCAGTTCGACAAGAACGTCCCGGTGATCGTCGCTGCTGGTGAGATTGCGGTCAGTGGTCCCAACGGCGAGTTCCGAGTCGAGGGTGTGTTCCCCGGTGAAGGGGAGTACCTCGAAGGCAAGCACCGTGATTTCTTGGAAGGCGCATCGAAGTCGTTCACGTTGGCTCCTGGCGAGCACCTCGAAGGGATGCTGGTCATCATGGAGCGCGGCGGCGCGATCAGCGGAGTCGTCGTCGACGAGGCCGGCACTCCGGTGCCGAACGCGCGCGTTGCAGTGAAGGGACAGTATCGCTTCAACGACGACGTTGAGAGCATGGACAAGAAGACCATGACCGATGCGGCGGGATCGTTCGCGTTGACGAACCTCGAAGCCGGGAATCACACGATCCTCGCGGTCGCTCCGGACTTCCTGCGCACGGAGCGCTCTGGAATCAGCGTTGTCGAGTCGCGCACGACTTCCAACGTGACGTTGAAGCTCGTCAAGGCGGCCTACGTCTCCGGCTACGTGCTGGACATGCAGAACAATCCGATTCGTGGAGCCAAGGTGGAGTGCACCGACACCTCCGACGGAATCCGCAAGTTGGCGACGACGACGGACTCGAACGGCTACTACTTCTTCGACAAGCTAGGGCCGTATGAAGTCGACCTGAGCGCCGGTGCGAGTGGCTTTGGTCGCTCGAACATCTCCGGGCAGCGCGTCAATCAAGAGAACGTCAACCTGCAGCTGCAGCGTTTGGGGAGTGTGCGCGGACGTGTGCTGGACAAAGATGGCGAGCCTCTGCGCGCCTTCAGCGTCTCGCCGCGACGTCTCGACCCCGGTTCGCCCGTGGCGGCGAAGACGTTCCAAGATCCCGATGGCGATTTCAAGTATGCCGGACTCGATCCAGGAAACTACAAGATCATCGTCGGCGCCCCCGGCTACGCGGTGCGCATCTTCGATTCGATCAACGTCGTCCCGGAACGAACCGTCGACTTGGGTACGATTCAACTCGACCAGGGTGGTGTCGTCCGCGGAGTCGTCGTCGACGCTGTGACGGGGGACCCCGTGGCTGGCGCCGAAGTGACCGTCAAGGAAGGTTTGCGCGCATTCCAACAGGCGGTGCCAGGAGTGCAGCAACAGCCGCGTCGCTCGAACCAACGTCGCGACCGCCGTCGCACCAATTCCAAGGGTGAGTTCCAGTTCATCGGCATCTCCAACGATTCGGTCTCGTTGATGTTTACGCATCGCGAGTACATGCCTTGGACCGAGCCTGGCATCATGGGTGGATCGGAAGACGTCCACATCGCGCTCGAACGTGGTGGCGTCATTCAAGGAACCGTCTATGCGCCCGACGGCGGCCAGAAGGCCAACACCCAAGTGCTTCTGTCAGGTCCTGGCAACGATCAGCGGGGGGTGACCGATCGCAAAGGAGGCTTTTCCTTCTCCGGGCTCGTGACGGGGACCTACACGGTGACCGTGACCGATTTCGGCACGAAGCAGGAGTTGCTGCGCGATCCGAAGTACCGCCCCGAGGCGATCGAAGGCGCGACCCAGAAGCGTGTCGATGTGATCCAGGGAGAAACCCGGGTCGTCCGGATCGACCTCCTAGAACGCTGATAGAAACCACGATCACCACGGCGCCACCCGGGCGCCGTGGGTTGGCTGCTGCGTCTGCGGCGGACACCCGTCTCGGGTTTTGTGTTGCACATATGGAGCATCACGCCACCCGCCGCCAGACGCAGAGCCAGCGCCATTCTCGCAACTCCCCACCAACACAACAACTTGCAGCAAAAGACAGTATCGGCGTCTTTGGGAACGGCGTTTGTTAAGAGGTCGTCTGTCGTGCGATCACGACGCGCCTGTCGGTTGTCAGGCGTCACACACCTTGTTGTTGTTGGTAGTGCTGAGATTGTCGGAAAGCGGAACCTGGTATGCGTAGCGGCACGATTTGCAGCTCACTCCTGTTCGCGTTCGGCGGCGTTTTGTTCGCGATCGTGAACCTGCCGGCGCAACCGGCCGTGGAGGCGAACCCCGCCGTTGCCGAACTGCAGGGCTCCGAACTGGTGCGCCAACTCGGTGACGCCAGCTTGGCCGTGCGAGAGGCCGCCTACCAGAAGCTACTGCGTGGTGGGCGCGCGATGTTGCCAGCTGTCCGCGAAGGCGCTCGCTCGCAAGATCCTGAGGTCCGGGCGCGCGCTGAAGAGTTGCTGAAAACGCTGACGCAGCCGCGCCGTCACCGCGTCGCCAAGCGCGCCCCGGGCGGTTACGGCCTGGACCTTCCGTCGGAGAATAGCCGGGAGAGCGCTGTGGACGCCGACTTTGCCGACCGCATCGCCGCGCTCCAGCAGCGATCGGCGCGTTCACACGAGCGCCTCCGCCGGACGCTCCTGCAGTTTCCCGGCGTAGCGTCGCGGCCGCAGGAGTCGCGGCGTGATGAAGCGCAACGTCCTGAAGCGCAACGACACGCTCGCTGGGTCGAACAGCGAATGCTGCTCCAGCAGCGCCGGGCGCGCGCCGCCGCCGAACGCGCCAGCGTTGTCGCGCAACAAACTGAGTTTGGAGTCGTCTTCGCACCACTGTCGGCAGCGCTGCGATCGCACCTACGTCTGCCCACAGGCGGCGTCCAGATCGCCGAGGTCGTTGCGAACTCAGCGGCTGCGAAAGCTGGGCTGCAAGCGTTCGATGTCATCACGCAGGTCGGCGAGCAAGAGATCGATAGCGTCGCCGAGTTGTGGGAAGCGTTGCACCGCAGTGAACCGAATCAAGACCTAGAAGTGAAGCTCCTCCGGGGCGGTGCCACATCGTCACTCGTCCTGCAGGCACTGCCAAAGCGCCTGCAATCGGAGAATCCACGATCCGAGCGGAAGCCACGAAAGAAGAAACAGCGCTACTGGTAACCAGCCAGTAGCCACAAGAGTGTCGACGTTCTCTTTGCGTGTTTGTCGAGCAGCGATTTTCGCGGGTCCCGCTGCTTGACCCTAGAGAATGTCAAATCTGCGCGCCCCGAGCCTCGGCTCGGGGGCGCTTTTTTTTTGGACGCAGCGTTCGTCTCGCACTCCACCCAAAAAAGAAGCCCGCCGCGGACGGTGGGTCCGCGGCGGGCGTCGAATCTCTAGTCGGATCGCAAGCGAACTTGCGAAGGCTCCCTTAGAAGCTGAACGAGTAGCCAATACCGAACAGGTACTCGGTGTCGGTGCGGTTCGTGCCCGCGGCCGGCGTGTTGTCCCAGAAGTAGTTCACTTGCGCGTTGGCGTAAAAGTTCCCCATCAGGTTCACGCGGATCCCCGTCTGCGTGTCGACCGAGATATCGTCAGCGTCCTCGAGACCCGGGAGGATCTCGTGGAAGTGGAAGAACTGCATGTTCTCGTTGATGTCGCGCTCGTAGCGACCGGAGATTCGCAGCGAGGCGTAGTCGTCATCGCGCGCCATGTCGAAGTCGTCGTTGACGTACGTGACGCCGATCTCCTCGTAGAAATCAGCCGGGCCGTTGTCGAGGGCGCGGTCGAGGAACTGGTAGCCGACTCCTGCGCCGATCGTCGAACGCAGGTTCAAGTCAGCGAACGAGTCGCCCTTCAGCCGGGCGTTGACGTAACCGAACAGACGCTCGTCGAAGAAGTAGTCGTACTTCATGCCGCCCGTTGTGTTTCGGGCCGTGACGCCGTCCTTGTTCTGGGCGTAGTTCCAGGCCGCGTCGAGTGTCAAACGCGTCGTTTCGGTGCGCGCTTCGTAGAAGGCGCTGGCGTTGGCCGACTTCGTGCGGGTGTTGCCATCCGTGATGCGGGCGCCGGCCACGAAGTTGCCCTTCTGACGCAGCGGCGGGATCACGGGCGGGCTGACCGAGGCGATGTCGCTGGCCGACAGGTTTGTCGCGCCGCTGGAGGCGTTGTTGACGGTCCAGTTGCCGTTGGACCCGGAAACCGTGCCCTTGCGCATGCTGCCGTCGGCGAGGAACAGCGTGTGTACCGACGACGTTTGGATGGACTTGATGTTGTCCATCTTGACCTTGAGGGAGCCCCCCTCGACGGTGGTGCCGGTGATCTCCAGCACGCCGCCAGCCATGGTCTTGACGGTACCGACGATCCGGGTGCCGTCTTGAAGCTCGACCGAATCTTGGGCGAGCGCCGGAACAGCGGAGCAGCTCACGATGGCTGCCACGAGAAATGCGGTGAAACGGGACACTGTAGTTCTCCTTCTCTGAGGACTGTGAATTGTCAGTAATGCGTGCTGAACCCGTAAGGGCCGAGCATCCTGACCAACTCGTCAATGATTGCAAGAGCACCCGCTGGAAAACGACTTTCGGCGAGGCCCGGTGACAATGCGTTCTCGGAAGTTGTAAGTGATTTAATAGTCGTGGCTTGTGGTAACTTGTCCCGGCCGCGACCGTCGCTGGCTCGAGTGGGTTATACTGCTATAGAGCAATTGAGCGCGACCGGAGGAGGCCACTTTGACGAGGAGTCTAGGGACCTCTGACGCGGCGAGCTATCGGGAGACATCCCGAATTGGAGCTTCGAGATCCCTTAGAAGCGAGACACCCTCCAGCTGCTCTATCTGACGTTATGGGAACCTTTTGGGATTTTTTTGCAAAAGTTCCTCAAGGGGTGCTGAAGAGTCGCCGATAGAGGCGATAGAGGAGAAAGAATGTGCGGAGATCGGTCCTGATGGAGGGCTGGAGCCGCGCGGAAGAGTGCGATGTCGATGTGGAAAACCAACAGAGAGGGGTCTCATGATCGTTAACGAAACCGGTGGGGTCCAGGGACCGCAACCGATCCAGCCGCAGCGCAACGTTGCCGGTGCCTACCAGAAGGCAGCGCCCGATTCGGCACGCAAGGCCGACAAGGCGGAGATCTCCACGCACGCACGCCTCCTCAGCAAGCTGACCGAGGTGGAAGACGTCCGCCAGGAGAAGGTCGCTGACATCCGCGCCCAGATCGAAGCGGGCACCTATGAGTCGGACGAGAAGCTGAGCGCAGCTGTCGACCGTCTCCTGGAAGACCTCTAGACCTACGAAAATCTGAGCGGGCGGTTGAGTGCCTCTCGAGAGCCTGCGGTGACCCGGCACCCGTTGGGTGTCGGTGACCGCTAGCGCGAGTAGAGACGCAGTCGTCCAGATCGCCCGCTCATGCGAAATCAACGGACAGTGGGAGCTCAGCTCCTGCTGTCCGTTTCTCTTTGCACCCCCTGCCGTTTCGCCGACACGGCAAGCCCACCCTTGGCGCCCGTCTGCGGTCCCTGCTATATAGAAGCCGTACCCGGCCCCCAACCGGGAGTGGTCTGTACCTCTCTTTGACGCACCGTTGCGCCGCGGTGCGGTGTCGCCTGTTGAGGCTCCTGTAGCCAATGGAAGGCGGTGTCCAGCTTTGCTGGTGCAACTCGTCATCAAAGACTTTGGACTTCTCGAGTCGACCGAGGTCGACCTCGGTGCCGGCCTGCAAGTGATCACCGGCGAAACCGGGGTCGGCAAGTCTATGCTGTTGTCGACCCTAGGCTTGCTGCGCGGCGACCGCGCGCGCCCCGATGCGATTCGGACGGGCTGCGATGAGGCTCTCGTGTCAGGCTTCTTCGTCGTTGATCCGACGCTCGCGCGGCAGCTGGAGGAACAGTGCGGCCTCGAGTTGCCGGAAGGGGAGATCCTGATCGAGCGGCGTCTGCGCCGCGCCGGTCGGGCCCGATCTCTGGTGAATGGTCGCGACGTGCCGTTGGCGCAGCTGCGCGAACTGGGCACCCGGCTGCTGGAGGTCCAGGGGCAGCGCTCCCAGCTGGGACTGCTGGATCCGCGGGCTCAGCGGCAGCTGGTAGACCACTACGCCGGTCTCGCCAACGACAGCGCGGAGTTCGCGCAACGATTTCGCGAGGCTCGCGCGCTGGCTGATCGGATCGAGACGATCTCGGCAACGTCGCGGGAGCGCAACGATCGCCGCCTCTTCCTCGCCCACGTCGTCGCAGAGCTCGACGAGGCGTCGCTGCGCCCCGGAGAGCGCGCGGCGATCGAGCGAGAGCTCGAGTTCCTGGAGGAACGGGAGCGCCTGCAGCAGCTCGTTCGCGACGCGCTGGTGGCGTTGCACGACCGCGACGGCAACGCTCTCGATGAGATCGCCAGCCACCGGCGCGCGCTCGGCGACTGCGAGCGGCTGCACGCGGGTTTCGGGGACTTCCTCCGCGAATCGGAGACTGCCCACGTGGCTCTCGATGAGGCGGTTCGTGCCCTGCGCAATGTCGAGGAGGAGCTCGATCAGGATCCGCACCACCTCGACGAGCAGCGTGCCCGTTTCGAGCTTCTGATGCGTCTCGAGGAGCGCTACCACCGCAGCGGTGATGAACTACTCAGTTATCTCGAAGAAGTGCGCAGCGAACACGCGTCTTTGGTCGACGATGAAGAAGAGCTCCCCGCGTTGGAGGAGGAGCTTCGCGGCCAGCTGAACGCGCTGGGGAAAGCCGCCGACCGCCTGGGGAAGCGCCGCAAAGCCGCCGCTGCGAAGCTCGCCAAGCAGGTCACTGGCGAGTTCCCGGATCTCGGCTTGCCGGCAGCGTCGTTCGGGGTGCAGCTGACCAGGCTGAAGGCGTCGGAAGGGTGGCACGGGTTGCGTGAGAGTGGGCGTGAAGAGCTGGAGTTCCAACTCGCTCCGAACCCCGGAGAGCCCCCGCAATCGTTGCGCGAGACGGCTTCGGGGGGTGAACTCTCCCGTGTGATGCTATCTTTGAGAAGGGCCCTCGCCGAAGTGGACCCTGTGCCGGTCCTCGTCTTCGACGAGATCGACGCTGGCGTTGGCGGCCGCCTCGGTTCCGAGCTCGGTCGCAAGCTGCAAGCGATGAGTCGCTCGCGCCAAGTCCTTTGCGTGACGCACCTGCCGCAGATCGCATCGTTTGGGGCCGGCCATCATCGGGTGTCGAAGCTGATCGAAGGGGGTCGGACGCGGACGGTGCTCGAGCCGCTCGCTGGAGATCGCCGGGTCGAGGAGCTCGCGGAGATGATCCGCGGTGAAGGACGCACGACGACGTCGCTGCGCGAAGCCCGCGAGATGTTGGCGGAGGGTGCGGAGCACAGTGAGGCAGCGTCGCAGCAGCGAGCTGCGAAGCCGCCACGGGTGGCGAAGAAGAAGCGCGCAAAAACGAGGACACGCGTAGGGGGCAGTGATGCCTGACTGGAGTGAGCGAGGTCACGTACTCGCCACTTGCGACAAGCAGTTCGTCTATTGCCGCGTCGTTGGCGTCGGCAACATGAACAACTGCGCCGCGTTTCAGACCTACTCGCAGCAGATGCGAGAGCGGGGATACCGCGAGTTCATTCTCGACTTCTCCAGCTGTGAGGGGATGGACTCGACGTTCCTCGGAATCTTGCTGGGGATCGCGCTCGGCGACCGCCGCACGCCTGCGCACGTTGTGGTCGTCAACGCCAACGACACGATTCGTCGTATCCTAGGCGAAGTGGGCATCGACCGCTTGCTGGACGTTTGTTCCGAAGGGATCGCTCTGCCAGAGATCCCGCTGCAGCGACTCCAAGAAGAGCAGCGCGGCCGTGATCGCATTGCGATGATCCTGCGTGCGCACGAGGACCTTTGCGAGATCGATAGCGACAACAATCAGCGTTTCGGTAGCTTCCTGAAAGCATTGAAGAAGGAACTGGCGCAGCAAGATGATGACAACGACGAAGAATCCCCCCGCTGACGCCTGCCAGCAACTACTGCGCTTCCGACCGGTGTTCGTGCCCCGTGTCTGGGGCGGCGATCGGATTTTGACCGAGCTGCATTCCGGAGCCAGCGCGACCCCACCGATCGGCGAATCGTGGGAAGTCTCCGACGTCGGTGACGACCCCGATCTTCACTCGGCGTTTCGCTGCGCGACATCTTCTGGCGAAGAAGAAGAGTTCACGCTGCGGCAGCTGCTCGAGTGCTACCCAGCCGACGTCCTCGGTTCCGCGATCCACGATGGCACGCCCGCCCCGAGGTTGCCGCTACTCTACAAGTTTCTGGATGCGCGCGAGCATCTGTCGGTGCAGGTCCACCCCAGCGATGAAGTCGTGGCTCGCTTGGGGATCGAAGGCGCCGGTAAGACCGAAGCGTGGATCGTGCTGGATGCCGACCCCGATGCGTTCGTGATCTACGGCTACGAAGAGGGGGTCAGCCAAGAAGATTACTTGCGGCTGGCGCAGTCAGGACGCGGACAAGAAGGGCTGCGTCGCTACCCGGTGCAGCGCGGCGATATCGTCTACCTGCCGGCTGGGACCGTGCACGCGATCGGCGCGGGAATCCTGCTGGCCGAGATCCAGCAGTCGTCCGACACCACGTACCGGATCTACGATTGGGATCGCGTCGGCCTCGACGGCCAGCCGCGGCAGCTGCATCTCGACGAGTCGGCGCGGGTGCCCGAGCCAGCAGACGCGCCGCCGTGTCCGCTGCCGGCTGCTCCCGAGAGCTCCCCTGGATTCTGCGACCGCCTGCAGGGAGCGCCGTTTCAGATCGGTGAATTCCGGGCGACCGGCAGTACGGTGCAGCTGCCGGCGCGCGAGGATCGTTTCGCGATCCTCACGCTGTTCGATGGTCAAGTCGAGGTGCAGCAAGGGGATAAGTCCGCCACGCTCGACGCCGGCGGAGTCCTCTTCGTGCCCGCAGCGGCCCGCAGCGGCGAGCTGACCGTGACTGGGACCGGCTGGGGCATGTGTTTCGAGCCGAATCCAGCCCCGGCTGCCTAGCTCCCGCAGCCCCATCGGGGCCGCTCGGGTCGACCCCTGATTGACCCCCCGTACCCCCTCCGCTATTCTCATCCGTTACTCATCGGTTCGTCCTGGACCGACGGTCACCGGTGACCCCGTGCACTTGGACAAAGACAACAATCGATTCTGTGATTCGATCGCAGAAAGGACTCGGCTGCATGGCCCCTCCTAGCAATCGTCGACGACCGCGCCCAGATGGTGATGGCCCCCCACAGTTTGCCAAGAAGAAGACGGTGAAGATGAACCCGGTCGTCGGGATCTTCCTGTTCGTAACGCCAGTCATCCTGCTGATCGTCGTGATCACGTTGTGGATCAACAAGAACGCGCCGAAGGAGCAGAAGGAACAGACCAAGGTCGAAAAGGAAGTGACCTGGGACGACAAGTTCATCAAGGACCTCGGCAAGGTGCGCAAGATGTGGCAGGCCGCGATGAAGCACCGCACCGACGAGGACCAGACCGAATACCGCAAGCTGTGGAACGCGGCGAACGAAGCGGCGCTCGACCTCAAGGAGGTCCTCGACAAGAACCTCGAGGATTACAAGAACGAGGACGGGGAGCTGCTGCCGGACTACGACGGCTACAACGAACACTACGTTCGGTTGACCGAGTTGCGACACGATCTGATCAAGAGCGAGCCACTGGGCTTCTAAAAGGACCGCAATAGAGGGGACGTTCTGTGGCACGACGAAGTGAGATCGAAGCAGAGCAGCAAGGCGGCGTCGACGGCGGCGATGTGTTTGCCGGAGTCGTGCTGCTGCTCGCCATTCCGGCGCTGACGTATGTGCTGCTTGCTATGTTCGGGTTGCCGGTCAGCGGCCGCACGAACCACAGCGCCGTCGACGTCGTGCGGATGAAAGACCGCCTCTCGAATCGTCCGCCGCCACCGCCGACCGAGGCGGAGATGAACGACAAGCTCGCCTACGTCGAAGGGTTGAAAGAGCGTGCGTCGGTCTATCTCGACCGCTCTCGCAACGAAGAAGAGAACGTCGACGTCGATCGCTGGCAGATGCATTCGCGCAACACGCTCAACAAGGCACGTTCCACGATCGAACTGCTGCGCAACGACCTGAAGAAGGCTCCAGACCTCGCCTCGTTCGAGACGACGCTGAATCGCCATCTCAGCGACATCAACCAGCAGCTGGTCGATATCCAGAAGGCCTCTCGCTTCATAAACAACTAGCGTGCAGCTCCCAGAGATCGTCCTGGCCCTGCGCGCAGTCGAAGAGGGAGAGCTGCAGCGCGATGATCTCGCGCGGTTGTTCACGATCATGGAGTCGTGGGACCGGGCCGACCTCAAAGCTTCCTGTGGTGAGCTACTGGTTCGGGAGTTCCGCATCGCACCAGCCAAGGTGCGTCGTTGGGAAGCCGAGATCGGCGGCCAGCCGAATCGTCGCGTCGGCAAGTACGAGCTACGGCGTCGTGTCGGCCAGGGCGGCATGGGGATCGTCTTCGAGGCGGTGCACCCGAACCTCGACCGCCCGGTTGCCGTCAAGATCCTCCCGCCATCGCATGGCAAGAACCCCGAGGCTGTGCAGCGCTTCTTGACCGAAACCAAGAGCGCGGGTCGTTTCAACGATCCCCATATCGTGCACGCCTACGATGCCGGGATCGATGGTGACATCCCGTTTCTCGTCATGGAGTACATCGATGGCGAAAACCTCTACCAAGTACTGCAACGGACCGGACGCTTCGACATCGACGTTGCCCGTGGCTTGCTGCTGCAGGCAGCGCAAGCGTTGCTGGTCCTCGAGCGTGCGGGGTGGGTGCATGGGGATGGCAAACCATCGAACTGGATGATCGACGCGACCGGCACGCTGAAGCTGGCCGATCTCGGTTTGTGCCGTCCCCCTGGGCGCCCTGGCGGCACGGTATTTGGTAGCCCTCCGTACATCGCGCCGGAGCTGCTGCGCCAGGGGACGTCGCCGGACCACCGCGTCGATCTGTACTCGCTGGGGGCGACCTTCTATCACTTGTTGACCGGTCGACCGCCGTATCAGGCAACGACCGTGGCGGAGCTCGCGCGGCGGCAGAAGAAGGACACGATCCCACCGATTCGAGAGCTGCGCTCTGAGATTCCCGATGACTTGGCGGACCTGATCGAAGACCTGCTGGTTGCGGACCCGGATCAGCGCGTCACGAGCAGCGGTGAGATCTTGACGCGTCTTAGCGGCCGTCGCGCGGCTAGCGAGGTTGCCAACGAAGCGCCTGCCGGCAAGCGTCTCGGTATCGCCGCACTGCTGGTCGTCACCCTGGTTGGCGTTGGCTACGTCGTGGCTCGTGCCGTGTTCCCGTCGACTGAGCGAGAAGGGGATTCATCGGTCGTAGTCGTCGCGCCGCCGACCGCAGTCACACCGGCGCAGGCGGATGGGATCGCGCAAGAGTGGCGCCGTCTCTGGCGACACGAACCCCGCCCGTACGTACAACTCGCCGGTTGGCTCGCAGCCGATGGGAGCGACCATCCAGAAAGCTCGCAGTGGCTCGACGCGATGCAACAAGCCCTCGATGCAGAAGCCGACCCGGTCTGGAATGCTGTTGCATCTGCGGTTGCTGAGTTGACAGCAGCGCGGCGCTACGGCGCGGGTCTCGACGAACTGGAGCAGTTTCCACAGCGGCTGCGCGCAGGGCGCTACGCCGTCATTTGGGAACAAGCGCGGATCGGGCTCATGCAAGAACGCGAGCGCACCGCAGCCCGTGCGGTCTTGGAGATTCAGACTGCACTCGCGGCGGCCGACACGCCTCGGGCTCGTCGTGCATTCGTGCAGCTGACCGAAGAACCTTTGGAAGAGCGCGCCTGGTTGCGCGACAGGGTGGCCGCGCAACTTGGCGGGCTGCCCTGGCTCGACGCGGTCGTCGATGCAAAGCCTGCGCTAGAGCAGCGGCAACAAAAGCGACGCGCTGCGGTTGTCGCGGAGTTGCAGCGAGGCGTGATCCCAGCGCCGCTGGCAGCTGCGTGGATCGATTGGCCGATGGAAGAAGCGTTGGGAATCCTGCGGCGGCAACCACAGGTGCTCAGCGATCGCGATGGAGACGTATGGCAACGACTCTATCGCCACGGTTGTCTTGCACTCGGCGGTGCAGATGCTGCACAGGCGCCACTGTTGCTACAGCTGGTCGATCTACTGGAACCTGAGGCTGCCGCGCGGCGCGACGTGATTGCCGAATGCAAGGCAGCTTGGTGGCAGCAGCAGGTGCGGCAGGCTTGTGTTCGCTGGGATTTGACCGCTGCCGACGCTGCCTGGAAGCAGCTGTCTTCTCTTCCCAACTGCCTCGCGACAGTCGATGAAGAGCAGACCAGCACGGATCGTCGCATCGAACTACGCCGCGGAGCGTTCTTGCGCAGTGACGCGTTTGGTGCCGATGTCGCTGTGCACTGGGGGAAGTCTCCTGCGTTTCAGTACCGGGCCGGACCGAGCCTGTTCAACCATTGGCGTGCGCGGGAGAACCAGTGGGACTCTGTCGCTGACGGGTTGCGTAGCCGTGGAGGTGACGGTGGGACCGAAGCGCTGGAGTTGTTCGTACCGTTCGCCGGTGGGCTGCGCGTCGAGCTGGAGCTGACGTTGCCGCCAGAGTGGGCGTTGGTCATCACCTTTGGTCAGTCGTCGTTGGCGGTATTGCGATCCAAGCAGGGTGAGGTTGCTGTCAGCATGACCGCCGTGACCGACGTCGTTGCGAACGAGCGGGGCACCGCGCGGCGCTGGCGGGCCGCCGAACAAACTTTCGCAGCGGGGCAGGTCGCTCTCGTCTGTGCGTTAGGGGATGAGTCGTGGCAGCTACAGGTGGGTGCGAAGACGATATCTCTGGGAGCGCCCACCCCCGAGGATGAGCCGCGCTGGGTGTCAGTGTTGCTGTCGCGCGATGTCGTGTTGCGTGGCGTGACCGTTGTCGGCGATCCCAATCCACGTTGGCTCGATGCTCGGGAACGGGTTGTTCGGGCGCAGCAAGAGGCCGGCGCGGGGTCCCAGGATTAGGCTGCTGCATCGGCGCCTGAACGAGTCCGAGTTTCGTTCCGCGTGATGTTGTAAGTCCCGAAGCTGTAAGTGCATAGCAGATACACGAACTTGCGCTTACTCAAACGTTGGCGCCGGTCTGGAATTCCCTTGTCGGATCGTCGAATCGCGCAACAATCGGAGTCAACGCTCTGAAATAGCAAAACACCAAACCTGATCTTTGGCGCGCCACTCCGCCTGTGGCCCGATGAGAGGTTATGACCTAATGACATTCTTGAGGAACTGGCAGCGCAGCGCCGCGCTCGCGTTCTTGCTGGTTGGTTGTGTCCAACTGGCGTCCGCGCAGCAGTCGCTGACAATCCAGGACACGACGGTCGCCGGTCTGGCGCCAGGCAGTACGACGGTATCGATGGTCGCGACGTCACCGGTGCAGGGCTTTGTCCTTGCCGTTGGCTACGACACGAGCAAGTTGACGATCCTCAGCATCGACCCGACGGCTGCGGTCCTCGCAGCGCCAGCCGAACTCGTGGCGAGTACCACGATCGATGCCGCAGGTGGCGCGACGTTGGGAGTCGTCCTCGATTCGGCGTCGCCGTTCGGCGGGCAAACCCTGCCTGTCGGCACGATGGACATTGCGACGATCAACATCATGGCCGATATCATCGTTGTCGTGCCCGAAATCGTTTCGCTGACGTTCACGGATGGCACCTTTGGCACGCCGACGCTCGACAACATCCTCGTGCAGGGTGGATTGTCGATCGGCGCGGCGGGGCTGACGCTAAACGACGGCGACGTGACTATCGACACCTTGCCCGCCGATCAGTTGACGATCAATGACGTAACGATCGGCGTTGATCAGATTGCTTGCGCCGAGATCACGATGGACAACAGCTCGGGTCCGGTCCAAGGCTTCGTGCTGGCGATCGAGCACGATCCGAACCTGATCTTGCAGAGTATCGAGTTGGGCGCCGAGGCGGCGTCCGCTGAGTTCTCAGCGACGAGTGTGATCAACATCCAGAATGGCGGCACGATTGGCGTCGTCATGGATGCGATTCCGCCCTTCGCCGGCCAAGCGATTGCGATCGGTGCAGGCAACCACATTGCGAGCTTCTGCTACAGCTGCGTGATCCACCCCGTCGACGACGGTGACCCGCTGACCGATGACTTCACGACCCACCCGCTGACGTTCGTCGACGGAGTCCTGGGCACGCCGCCGCTGGACAATGTCGTTGTCGTCTCTGGCCTGTCGCTGTCGGCCGTCTTGAACAACGGTTCGGCGAAGTGTGAAGCCGCACCGCTAGAGAACACGCTGTTTGCCTGTGGTGCCATCGATAGCGAGGCCAACCTGATCAATGAGTGCCTCCAAGGTGGCCCAGGGGACGAAGTCGAAGTGTGCTTCTTCTGGCAAGACCCAGACGATGCGATCAAAGCGTTTCAGATTGGCGCCTGTTGGGACAACCCAACGTCCTTCACGATCTGCCCGGGTTCGTGCTTCGACATCACCGACACGATTCTCGAAGCCGTCGGCGCGGAGTTCGTGACCTGCGACGTCGACAATGTGAACGGCGACTTCATTGTCGGTATCTTGCTCGACTTCATTCCGCCGTTCGAGGCGCAGACAGTGCCACCGACTGCGGACTGGCTGAAAATTGGATCGGTCGACTTCTGCATCGATCCAGCAGCGCCGTGCGGTGATACGACGAACATCACGTTCTGTGACGCGGACGGGAACGGTACGGTTGTCATTGATAGTCTGGTCACGGCGGTGCGCGAAGTGCCACCTGGATCCGGCAACTACGTCCCCAGCGACATTCGCTTCTTCCCAACCGTCGGTTGCTGCATCGATGTCAAAGCCGAGCGTGAGTTCGTGCGCGGCAACTGCAACAACGATCCGCAGGACAAAGTGACGATCTCCGACGCGGCCATGATCTTGGCGTTCCAGTTCCAAGGAGCGCCGGTCGGCTGTCTCGACGCCTGTGACGTCAACGACGATGGCAAGATCAACTTGGCCGACACGGTGTATCTGCTGAACTACCTGTTCAAGAGTGGTCCACCGCACAACAATCCGCAGCCGCCCGAGCCTTTCGACCCGGACAACAACGGTGTCGTGGATCAGGGCGTGGATACGACGGTTGACCAACCGAGTGGCTTCTGGCCGGAACTCGATTGTGCCGACGGCCGCGATCCGTGCGCGCCGTAACTGCTCAATAGATTCGTCCAGTAAGCACCCGTCGCTTACGACGGTCGACGACAGAAAGACTTTCAGCGGGAGTCGCCCTGGCCTGGGGTGACTCCCGCTTTGCGTTGCGACAGGTTCCCTGTCTCGAACGCCTAGTCGCGTCGCTTGCTCAGGCGCCGCGACGGCTGCTTCTCGAGGAGCACTAGCTGTTTGTCTGCATCGCAGACGACGACGTTGCGCAGCTGTCCGTTGTCGTCCTCATACCAGAACACGGCGTTCGGACCCGACTGCGTGATCTCGAGCAGCTGTCCGAGGTGGTCGGGGACGAAGTGATGCTGGCGCCGATCGCAGAAGCGCCTCGGATCACCGACGCGACCGCCGACCGTGTAGCCTCCAGGCATCCGGTAGGTCTCGGAGCGAATCCCGACGACCCTCAGTCCCAGGCTCTCGAGCGCCGCCCGCGCGAGCGCCGGACCGTTGAACAACAGGACGACGACGCTGGCCGCCGCCACGACCGCTACCACCTTCTTCATAGCAATGACCTCTCCATCGCTGGGTGAAGACGAGTGAAGTTTGACCCAAAGGGTGTTTCGGGTGTTTCGGAGGGCTTCACGCGGTCTGCAACGCGCGTTCGAGACGCGTATTCGCAACAATTTCAGGAAGCTCGGTCTAGGTCGCCCGAGAACGTGACTGGGGGCGCCTGCTACGGCGTACCCTGCTCGCTGTGGATCACTTGCAGCAGCTCCTCTGCTTCGGCCACGTGCCCGGCGGCCGCGCGTTGCTTGGCGAACTCAGCGATCGCGTCTACGTGCTGCCGCTGCGTCAGCTGCAACAGGCGCTCGACGCAGCGCTTCCCGGAATCGCGGGCGCCAGAGAGATACTCTGCTTCGTAGCGCAGGAGCCAGTTGTCCGGGTTGTCGGGTTCCAGCTCGCACGCGGTCTTCAACGCCACCGCCGAGTCGAGCGGCTGCTCGAGTCGTCGGTACACGACACCCAAGGTCTGGTGCAGCCGAGCCGTCTTCATCAGGTAGCCCGTTGCGCGTGAGTAGGCCCATTCGGCACGCTCCGGGTTGTCGCCGTCCATCGCAGCTTTGCCCATCATCAACAGCGGCAACGGTGAGTGATGGATGTTCATCGCGACGTGGAATCCCTGCATCGCTTCTGCGTAACGTCCGGCGCGACGATCGGTCTCAGCCTTGACCCACACTTGTACGATGGGTTCGTCGGTGGGCACTGGTATGCGATCCTCGAGCAACGCCAGTAGGAAGCGCGAGTTGGGATCGTTCGGTCGCTCTGCGAGCAGCCGCTGGGTCGCGGCGTGCGCAGCGGCATTGTCACCGCTGAACCACATCGACACGGCCTTGTGGCGCGCTTCCCAGAAGCGGCGTTGTGCTGCGTCTTCGTCCTCACGTAGCGCGAGGAAAGTCACGATTACGGCCATTACCAGCAGCAAGCTGCCGATCGTGCTCGACCAGCGATGGCGCAACCAAAAGTTCGTCAGATGCTCGCGTGGGCCGGGGCCGCGCGCCATCAACGAAGCGCCCTCGAGGTAGGCTTCGAGATCCGCAGCGAAGACCTCGGCGTTGGCAAAGCGCCACTTGCGCACGTGAGTCGTAGCGCGGCACACGATCGTCGTCAGAGCTCTCGGCAACGCGGGTACGATTCTGCGCGGTGAGAACAGTGGCTCACTGCGCGCGCGATTCAACGCGGCCAACGGCTCCTCTTCTTGCCGCGGCAGCGTCAACGTCAACAGCTCGTACAAGACGACGCCGAGTCCGAATACGTCGGCGCGTTGATCCATGCGCTCGCCGCGCGCTTGTTCCGGCGCCATATAGTGGGGTGTGCCGATCATGTCGCCACTCCCCGTCAGCGTTGGCGTTCCCTCCATGCGCCCCAAGCCAAAGTCGATCAACACCGGTTGACCGTCCGCTCTCAGCATCACGTTGCGCGGCTTCAGATCACGGTGCAGCACCCCTTCGCGGTGCGCTGCAGCAACCGCTCGGGCGATGCGGGCGACGACTCGTGCAGCACGCTCGTTCCCGTCCCCGTGCCCGGGGAGCTCCAGAAGATCCGCTGGGAATCGCGGGCGCTCGGGCAGTTGGCGGGCCCGCTCTCGAGCGCTGCTGATGACTTCTGCTAGATTCGTGCCGTCCACCAGGTCCATTGCGATGAAGGGCGTGTGGTCGACGACTCCGGTGCGCAGGACACGGACGAGCCCGGGGTGGCGCAGCCGTGCGAGCGCTTCTCCTTCTCGTTCGAATCGCTCGAAGCTGCGCGGGTTGCCTTGGGCGAATGGATGCAGGACCTTCAATGCCAGCGACGTGCCGGGCCGCTTCTCGTGCTCGACGCGCAGGACCTGCCCCATCCCGCCGCGACCCACCTCACCGAGTACCCGATACGGGCCGATCTTTGCCGGCAGCGCGCCGGGGGAGGGCATGAACATCTGCTCGACCGAGTCGAGCTGCCGCAGCGCAGACAGCAGCCGGTCGCCGCCGTCGGGGTGATCCTCGACGAACGCCTCTGGTGTCAACTTCTCGTCGAGTTCGCGTCGCTCGATGAACTCTGCGATCCACAACTCCAGGTCGTCAGAGTCTTCCCACTCGCGGTTCACGACTGCGCCTTCTCGGCAGCTGCGCTGGATCGCAAGAACACTGCATCCGGGGCGTGCTGGTGGAACGCTGCGAGGATCTTGTCGACTGCCTGACTGTTGTCGAACAGCGCGATGCGAATCGGTTGTGGCTTAGCGCCTTCCACGGTTGGCGGGGGCGTCAGCACCAGCCTGTAGAACGTTCGTCGCTGCGTCGTTCTCGCCGGTGCCGAAGGCACTGCGAGGAGCAGTAGGCTCAACGGGAACGGCAGCAAGAACGCAAGGCAGCCGATGCCCTCGCTCTCAGACGCGACCGACTCGAGGAGGCGGGTCGTTTTGGACTGCAGCGTGTGCGACGCGATCGGCCACTCTCGGCGCCGATACGGGAAGATCCCGAGTGCGCGCTGTTCCGTGCGCCAGCACTCGTGATCGAAATCGAGCGCGAGCTGCCAGTTGCGCATGCGCGCCGCGATTGCGATGCCGACCAGGACCGCGACCAGAATGGCCGCCACGATCAAGACGCTCTGAGTCTCGAAGTGCGCCTGGGCCAAGTAGTACAAAAGGCAGCCAGCACCCACGACCAGCCAATAGAAGAACAGGTACTCCGACCGCGACTCGCGGGCTACGGTCTCGTGGGTGCGATACGCGATCGCGACTCGTTTGATCGTCTGCATGGGACTGTTGTAGCCACTGGACCCCAGCGATGTCCAGCGGCAGCCGCGACCTACCCTAGGGCGAAGCCTTCCGCGCGCCGCCGCTGAGCTCCGTCAGGTACAGCGATGTCACGGTAACCTGCGCGCAGGACAGGGCGCCTTCGACAAGATCGAGTCGTCGCTCCACAGCTCCGGGAAAGATCGATGAGTACTCGGCGACCAGTCGGTTGCGGATCTTGGCAAGGTCCAGCTGGTACGTCGACGTCTCATCGAGCGCGACCTCGACGGTTTTGGCCGCGATCAGGCTCTGGAAACTACGGAGCTGGTCGCGATTGCGAATCGTCTCGACGACGTCGGCCTTCGAGATCCCGAAAAGGAACCAGATCAGTGGTAGCTGGTTGCTGGAATCTACGGCTTGCTGCTCGGTTACCTGAGCCTGATCCGCGGCGGCACCCGCGACCGATGTCGGGAGCACTCCATCTTGGTCGAGAACCGCGCGCTCGCCCCGCAGTTTGTCGGCGATCTTGTTGAGAGCGTAGCGGTCGACATCGACCGTCAGCTGCACGTGCAGGTTACGGTAGGTTCCAAGCCCCGTGGGCACTGTCACTACCACCTCGTCGAGAGGCACCTGGATGTGATTCACGGTGTTGGCCGCAATCGAGTACGCCATGCGCTCGTGGCGAAAGTGCCGTTGTGCACAGCCACTCAACAGCACTGTGCTCAATAGCAGCAATGCTACCGTTGTCCACCGTAGCGCACCCTGTGTGTCCTTCGAGAGAGTCATGAGGCACCTCCACCTTCGTTCGGTTGCACGAGTTCGCGGGTCCCTAGAACTGCTTGCAGGCGTGTCTTCGTTGTCCAGTCACAAAGTCATCGTTTTGCCACGCTGGTCAATGCGGATCGGTGAATGCCCGACTTGCGTCCGAATTCCTCTCGGGGCAACCGCGTCGTTTGCAACGCAAGTCGTTGTCAGCACAGGACAACGGTTCGGTGCGGCGGACGGTCTGGCAAGACCGTTGTATCTTTCTATGGAGCCGTATCGAGCTCCCCGCTGTCACCGCAACTCTTGCTCGCGGGAGAACATGAAGAAGGAATTCAGCGAAGGCGACGCCATCAATCATCGGTACCGTGTCGTGAAGCGACTCGGTAGTGGTGCGATGGGAACTGTCTATCTCACCGAAGACGTCGTCAAAGTCCACCGTCTCGTCGCTCTCAAGGTCCTCGACTCAGATCGCCTCGACGATCCCGACTACTGGTCGAAGGGGGAGTACGAAGCGCTGATCCGTTTGCGCCATCCCAATCTGGCGCGCGTCTACGACTTTGGGCGCATTCACGACAGCAACGATTACTACATCGTCAGCGAGTACATTCGCGGAACAGATCTGCAGACGGCATCGAACAACCTCGGTGATGACGAGCTACTCGATGTGATCGCGCAGATGAGTCGCGCGCTCGAGTACATCCACACGCAAGGCTACGTGCACTTCGACGTCAAACCAGACAACGTCTTGATCACTCGACAACGGATCGAGGGTGAAGATGAGGGCTCCAAGGTGCAGTGGAATCCTGAAGCGCAGCCGTCGACCTCCGATTGCAAGGGGCCGCCGAAGGTCAAGCTGATCGACTTTGGCCTCGCCGAGCGCATCACCGGGTCGTTCGACTTTGCGATCAAGGGCACGATGAACTACGTCGCGCCAGAGATCATTCGCGGCCACACGCCCGATCGCCGGGCCGACCTCTACTCAATGGGCGTTACGCTGTACTCGTTGTTCGCCGAGAGCTTTCCGTTTGTCGACGAAGAAGGCAAGCCGAGCCCGCGCCACGGCAATTGGCGTGAAGAGATTCGCCGCGCGATCGACGATCGCCCGGAGTATCTGCAAGAGATCGTCGTCAAGCTGTTGGAGAGTGACCCCGAGCAGCGTTTCTCATCCGCTCGTGAGATCATTCAAGCACTCAACGCCGGGGCCGGGCAGTGCTATCAGATCGAAACCGCCGAAACGCAGGCATCGTACCTGTACTGTTCGCGTGTCGTCGGCCGCAAGAAAGAGCTGAATCGCCTCAAGGAGGAGGCAGAAGCAATCTTCAGCGTGCCGTTGCACCAGAGCCGCTCCGCGGACCGCGGTGACACGACGGTCGTCACCCGCTTGCTGCGCAGCGACCGCAAGAAGCAGACTCCGCTGTTTTGCATCAGTGGCGAGATTGGCATTGGCAAGTCGCGGTTGTTCGAGGAGTTCACGTACTTTCTGCGGATGCGAGAGATTCCGGTACATCTGGGCAACTGCTACGAGACCAGCCACGACCCGTATCAGCCGTTTCGAGAGATCATCTCGCAGGTAGCAACGTCGATCGGACACGACAGCGAGGTTTGCCAGAAGTACATGCCGCTGCTGCGGCGGGTTTGTCCGCGACTGCGCGATACGCAAGGCGACACCGAGGAAACCGGCGCGCGTCCCGACAAGGAACGCCTGTACTTCATCGATGGTCTCGCCAACTTCCTCCTCGACGCCGCGGTGTCGAAGCCGTGCGTGATCGCGATCAACAACCTGCACTGGGTCGACGAAGCGTCGGTCGAGCTACTCGCGCACCTGATGGATGTGCTCGGGAAGGCCGAATCGCAGCTGCCGTGTGGGGTGCCGTTGATGGTCGTTGCGACGCAACGCTCCGACGAGTCTATGCTCCCGGGGCTGCGGATGCTGATCGCCGAGCTGCGCGAGGAAGAGCGCATCCGTGACATCGTGTTGCGGCGCTTCTCCCGCACTCAGATCGCAGAACTGATCCACTCGATGCTGCAGATCGAGGAGATCGCGACTCCGTTTCTGAATCGACTCGAGGAACGCACTTCGGGCAACCCGATGTTTCTCGTGGAGACGCTGAAGACGCTCCAAGAAGAAGGCATCATTGCGCGCGATGGCGAGGACTGGCGTATCCGGGGTGACTTGACGCGGATCGAGATCCCACACGGCATTGAAGCAACTTTGCTGCGTCGCGTGCGAGTCCTCGAAGCCCACCAAAGGTCACTGCTCGAGGCACTGGCCGTCTACGACAAGCCGATGTCGGGAAAGTTGCTCGAGCGGTTGCCGGAGTTCGATGACACCAGCGTCATGGCAGGGCTGCGTGACCTCCAGAACCGTGGGATGGTGGCCAAGTGCTTGGACGGCGGACGCCTGCACTTCTCGATCGAACAGCCGAAGCTGCGTGAGATCGTCTACGAGCACATTGCCGAAGAGCGCTGCAAAGTTCTGCACCGACAAGTTGCGGAACTGCTTGCTGCCGAGCACACCGGCAACGAAGAAGAAATCATCGACGACCTGGCCTATCACTATCAGCGATCGGACCAGGTTGGGCGTGCTCTCGAGTACACTATGCGAGCAGGCGATATCATGCGCCGCATCTTTGCCCACGAGCGTGCTGTCGAACACTATCGACACGTGCTGCTGCAAACCGGTGGCTCCTCGGAACACTTCGACATCTGGATCAAGACCCACGAGCGTATTGGCGACATCGGCACGATCTCGGGGGACTACGACTTGGCGGTCAAGAGCTTCGACACGCTACTGCAGGGAGACGTGCGTGAGCGCCTGCCGCTGGAGACGCGCTGTCGTTTGCTACGCAAGCGCGGCAAGATCGACGAGATCCAGGGGGAGTACACGGATGCCCTGCGTTCCTACAAGGACGCTCGCGACCTGCTCGAAGGAGCAGGAGACAGCGCGCTCGATGACGAACGTACCCGCGTCTTCAACGCCATCGGTTGGGCGTACGTCTGCATGGGCAAGTACGAGAAAGCAATGACGATCTGCGTCGAGGCTCTCCGTGTCATGGAAGGCGTCGTCGAAAAGAATGAACACGCAATGCTGTTTGCGACGATCGGTAAAGCCAACTTCTACAAAGGCAACATCGATCAAGCTGTCGAGTTCCACTCACGAGCGCTGGAGATTCGAGAGAATCTCGAGAACATTCCTGAAATCATCATCTCGTTGAACAACTTGGGGGACGCCTATCTGGCCAGCGGTGAGTTCGTCGAAGCGCTGCGTCACTTTCAGCAGGCGTTGGGAGCGGCCGAGGAGGTCGGCGATGCGTTTGGACGTGCAATGGCGCTGCATCATCTCGCCGAAACGCACTACCGGCTGGGGGACGACGATCGTGCCGAAGTCTTCGTGCGAGAGTCGCTGCGCCTGTCGCGTAGTTTCAAGATGCGCTTCTTGAACAACCAGAACTACTTCGTGCGGGGCAAGCTGCTGGCGCGCCGAGGGGACCTCGGCAAGGCGGAGGCGAATCTCTATCGCACGATGGGGGTGTGCGCGAAGCAAGGAAACCGCTGGGGGCTTGCGCGTTGCCTGCTCGAGGTTGCATCTGTGCAGTTGCGTCGTGGCGAAGCCGAGGAGGCGTTGCGGCAAGTGCATGAAGCGTTGGAGAGTGCGCACATGCTCAACATTCCGTATCTCGAAGCGCGCTGCCGGTTGGCCGAGGTACGGGCCCTACGCGTTCAGGGTGAGACGCCGTCGGAAGAACTACTCGCACGCTTGGATTCGGCTGCGAGCCTTCTGGATAGTCAGAAGAACGTCGAACTGCGTGGTTCGATCGAAGTCGAACGTGGTGAAGTACTGGTGGCTATGCGTGACCTCGACGCCGCGCGTGAGGCGTACGGTTGGGCCGAACAGCACTTTCGTGAGATCGCAGACCGGCTGCCGGCAGAATCACGCGAGGCGTACCTGGCGCTCCACCACAGCGGTCTGGCGACGAACAGCACGCTCGAGTTTCGCGAGGTCCCGGAGCTGCCGACGGTCAAGGCCGAAGCGGCCCCTGCTCCGGCGCCGCCGCCCGCACTCTCAGATGAGCAACAGGAACTGCTGCGCGTGGCGTCACTGCTGCAGGAGATGGCGAGTGCCGGTGGCTCTCGAGTGTTTCTGCAGAAGGTGCTGACATGTGTTGTGCAGGCAAGCGCTGCAGAGCATGGCTTCCTGCTGGCTTGCGACGGCGATGAGATTCGCATCCTCGGGGCCGTGAACAGTCGCGGCGAGGTGATTCAGAGTCCCGGCGACTTGATCTCGCTGGCAGCACTCGAGGCTTCTTTCGACGGCTACACGCCGATCCTTGCACCGCGGGTTCTCGACCACCGCAAAGTGCAACGGTGTCAGGAACTCTACGAGCACAACGTCACGCGACTTGCGATCCTGCCATTGAAGACCGAGGGCACCATGCGGGGCGCGTTGTATCTCAACAACCCGGACGCTGCGCACCTGACACCGCCGCAGGGGAGTGCGATTCTGGTCTCGTACCAGAGCCTGTTGGCGCTGTTGTTGCCGCGCCCCGTAAATGCATAGCGCTGCTAGCCGACTCTGCGATAATTGGGGGCATGCGAGTCGTCTCACTTACCTGCTCCAACACCGAAATTGTCTGCGCCCTGGGCTGCGGCGGCCTCTTGGTCGGCGTCGACAACTACTCCGACTACCCAGCTGCAGAGCTCGCCGGTCTGCCGCGCGTCGGTAAGGATCTCGACATCGATGTCGACGCGGTTGCAGCGCTGCAGCCGGACCTTGTCTTGGCGTCCCTCACCGTGCCAGGGCACGAGCGCGTGGTCGCCGGAGTCGAGGCTGCCGGACTACCGTTCCTGGCTCCAGACCCAACGTCGATCCGTGACGTCTATCGTGACATTCGTAGCATTGCGGCCCACCTCGATTGCGTTGTCCGTGGGGAGGCATTGATCGCTGCCATGCAGCAAGCGCTGACGCCGTCGGTGCCGGTCGAGACTCCCTCGCCCCCACGAATCTGCGTCGAGTGGTGGCCCAAGCCGGTGATCGTGCCAGGGCGTCAGAGCTGGGTGACCGAGATGATCGAGATCGCCGGGGGCTGCAATCCATTTGGCGATCGCAACGAGACCAGCGTCACGGTCGCGCCAGGGGAGGCTGCACCGATCGACGCCGTAGTGATCTCTTGGTGCGGAGTAGAGCTCGCGAATTATCGGCCCGCACAAGTTCTCGAGCGCGCCGGCTGGGAACAGGTACCGGCGGTCGTCGAGAAGCGCGTGTTTCCGATCTCAGAGGCGTTCTTGGGGCGTCCAGGACCGCGTCTCGTGGACGGCGTCGCAGCGCTCAGGCGCGTTGTTGCCGCGTGTCGACCGCAAGTCTGAAGTTCCGATTCGACGTTCCGAAGAACCGCCGCTAGCGACTTTCGCCTTCGTGTGGAATCCTTAAGGTAGAGACCACCCATCCGGCAGCGCCGGAGCACAGGAGACCTATGGGGATTTTCAACCGCGACTACATGCGTGGCGACTCGCAATTCCGGCTCAGCAGCCCGGCGAGTTGGAACGCAATCCACATGATCGTCATCGTGAGCCTGACCGTTTGGCTCTGCTCGCTGTTCGGTCGTGGCGAGAGCGACCTTGGTCTCCTCTTGAACCATCACTTCAAGGCCAGTTGGCTGGCGCTGTCTGAAGGCCGCATCTGGACGCTGTTCACATCCGTCGTCTATCACGAGGGCCTGTTCCACATCCTGTTGAACCTGTTCGTGCTGTGGATGTTCGGGCGCACGATCGAAGAGGAGTGGGGGAAGTGGCGCTTCTTGCGGTTCTTCCTGATCGGCGGCGTGCTGGGGGCGCTGGCGCACTGCGTCTACATGGGCGCGACGGGGGCCGGCCACACGGTGCACGGCGCGTCCGCTGGTGTGTTCGGCGTGGTGCTCTACTTCATCTGCCAAGATCCACGCCGCGAAGTCTTGCTGTTCGGCGTGCTACCGATGCAAACCTGGATGATGGGCGCGATCTTGGTCGGCGTCGATGTCCTGGGTCTGTTCGGGATCGCGGTGATGGGCGGCAACGTTGCTCACGTTGCACACCTCGCAGGTGCTGGCTTCGGTGCCGCGTACTTTGCACTCGAACGGCGCGGGATGCTGCCGAAGATGAATTCCGGTGGTCGGCGATCCCGCTCGCGCCGCCGTCCTGCTGCGCCTCGCAAGCAATGGATGGTGCCACCCGACGGCGTGAACCCCTACACGGGACGCAGTGCGGCTGAGGAGCAACGCCTCGATCACCTGCTGCGCAAGGTCGGCCACGGTGGACTCGATGCGCTGACACCGGAAGAGCGCGAGTTCCTGATGGACATGAGCAAGAAGGCGCCCAAGACGTAAGCTGGATCGAAGAGGATGGCGCCGTGACCCGGAGCTGGTTGTGACCTGGGGTTGGTTGGCTCGGTGGCGCCATTGGCGTCAAGCTCGCCGCCATATCCGAGACCTCTTCCACGAACCAGCGCTCCTCGCCGGGACTTCTCTCAAGCCTGCACATCACGGCCGCGTCGAAGTCGTCGACGTCCAGGTCGACGCCGACCAGGTCACCCACATCTACTTCACGATCCTACGGCACCCCCGCCCCTATCCGTTCTCTCGCCAGTTCCACGCCGTCGTGCAGAAGTACTGCTATGACGTCGCGGCGCGTCAGGTCCGCCACGAGCGTTCTCTGAACGTCAGCCGCCTCAAGGGGCGCGATGGCGAGCCCGGTGGTGGATCTGCCGGAGTCTAAGCCACTCCTCCTTCCTCCTGCCTCCCTTGCTCTCGCCCCTCGTTCCATGGCAAAATCGCGAGATTCTACTGCTGTCAATCCACATTGAAGTTGCCCAACGAGCGAAGGAACGAGAAGGACGACCATGGCCGAGAACATCGAGCTGCTGAAGAGACTCTGCGAGGAATCCGGAGCTCCCGGTTTCGAGGATCGCATCCGCGCGATCTTCTGCGACGAAGTACGCGAACACGTCGACCGCATTGAAGTCGATGGAATCGGCAACGTGATCGCTGTGCGCGAAGGAGAAGAAGGTGCGCCCAAGGTGATGGTTGCGGGGCACCTCGACGAGATCGGTTTTGTCGTCAATCACATCGATGACAAGGGTTTCCTGCGTATTCATCCACTCGGTGGATTCGATCCCAAGACGCTGGTTGCCAAGAGGGTCCGTATCATCGACGCCAACGGTCAAGACATCATCGGCGTCATCGGTACGAAGCCGGTTCACATCATGTCGCCCGAGGAGCGCAAGAAGCCGCTCGATTTGAAGGAGTTCTTCGTCGACGTCGGCTTGCCGGTCGAGGAAGTGAAGGAGCGGGTGCGCGTGGGCGATCCCGTGACGCTGTATCAGAGCTTCGAGCAGGTTGGCAACTACTACACCAGCAAGTCGATGGACAACCGCGTCTCGATCTACACGCTGATCGAGCTGATCAAGCGCGTGAAGTCGCGCAAAGTCAGTCTGTACGCGGTGGCCACGGTTCAGGAAGAGATTGGCCTGCGGGGGGCAATGACCGCGACCCAAGCCGTGCAGCCCGACATCGGCATCGCCGTCGACGTGACGCTGGCTTGCGATGTACCCGCATCCAAGCCGGAAGAGCGCGTCACCGCCCTCGGGGAAGGCACCGCGATCAAGATTCTCGACTCGTCGTTGATCTGCACGCCGAAGTTGGTCGATCGCTTCCGCCAGCTCGCCAAGGAGAACGATATCCCGCACCAGATGGAGATTCTGCCGGCTGGGGGTACCGACGCCGGTGCCATTCAGCGCAGCGGCCGCGCGGTTCCGTCGATTACGCTGTCGGTGCCGTGCCGCTACGTGCACTCCGTCGTCGAGATGGTGCACGGTGGCGACCTCGAAGCCACGGTGCAGCTGTTGGCGACGTTCATGGAGAGCGCGCACGACGTCGACTTGACCTACAACAGCTAGTGCAGCCAATGGAGCGCAGGAATGATCAGTAGGAGCGCGTGGGCAGGTCTGGTTGGTGCTGTGTTGCTGGCCGCTTCTTGTACCGCTCCTGCCGATCGCTCCGAATCGGTGGCGCCGCAGGCAACGGCAGCGCAGGTCGTGATCGGATCAAAGATCTCTGACTTGCGGTTCGTCGACATCCGCTACCTCCCGCGGTCGCTGGCCGACTTGGGGAGCTACGACGCCTACGTTTTCGTTTTCACGAATACGACCTGTCCGATCGCGCGCCGCTACATGCCGCGCCTCAACCAGCTGCACGAGCAGTATCAAGAACGTGTCCGTTTCGTCGCCGTGAATGTCGGCGCCGGGGATTCGATCCGTGACATGGCGTCGCATGCTCTGGAATTCACGGCGCAGTATCCATTCGTCAAAGACAAGACCGGCGCATGTGTCGCAGCGCTCGGGATCTCGCGTACGCCGGAAGTCGCAGTGCTCGACAGCAGCTACCGTTTGGTCTACCGCGGTCGTATCGACGACCAGTACCGGTTTGGCGGTGCGTTGCCGGCGCCTCGTCGCAGCGATCTCGAAGTCGCGATCGGCGAAGTGCTGGCCGGAGAGACCGTATCCGTCGCCGAAACACCGGTCGATGGCTGCAAGATCAGTTTCCCTGCCACGCCACCCGCGGCGTATACCTACCACGAAGACGTGGCGCCTTTGATCGCCGATCATTGCGTGCGTTGTCACGGTCCCGGCACTGCGGCACCGTTTCGGTTGTCAACGTACCGCCAAGTGCGCAACGAGGGGGAGATGATCGCGGAGGTTGTCGGTGATGGCCGGATGCCACCGTGGTACGCCAGTCCAGACCACGGAACCTTCCAGAACGATCACTCTCTCACCGCCGAGCAGCGGCAGGTCATTGTCGATTGGGTGCGCGGCGGCATGGTGGAGGGGCCTCCTCCAGCCACCGCTGCGCCGCTCCACGCGAGCGCTACCAAGGAGGACGCCAGCAAGTGGATGATCGATGAGCCAGATCTCGTCGTGTCGATGATCTCAGCGCATCGGCTCAAAGCCGATGGCTTCATTCCGTACCGCTACGTCGTCTTGCCACATGTGTTCCTCAGAGACACGTGGATCGAAGCGTTCGAGATTCTGCCGGACAACCCAGCCGTCGTGCATCACGCCAATCTGGCTTATGGATCGACAAGCCAGAAGCCGGGGCAACGCACCTTCATCACTGGCTATGTCCCGGGCGGTCAGGCGATGGATCTGTCGCACTTCGACAACGGCGTGGCCTTTCGGATCCCGGCGCGATCGGTCTTGGGCTTGCAGATTCACTACGTGACGACCGGCAAGCCAGAGCAGTGCAACATCTCAGTTGGGATTCGCTACTACAAAGGCGGCACTGTGCGCAAGCGCCTGCGCTTCAACCTTGCAGACCCGCACCGCTTCCGGATCCCGCCACATCACCCCGCGTACCGAGTCAGTGACAGCTTCACGCTCAAGAAAGATGTGTCCCTGCTCGGTCTGTTTGCGCACATGCATCTACGTGGCAAAGACATGACATTTCTCGCTCACTTGCCTGATGGCACGACCGAGACTCTGCTCGAGATCCCGAACTACAGCTTCGACTGGCAGCTTGGCTACGAGATTACACCAGGCGCGAAGCGACTCCCGCAAGGCACTCGCATCGAAGCTCGTGCGCACTACGACAACTCTAGCTTCAATCCGTACAATCCCGACCCGACGAAGGCCGTTGGCTACGGACCACAAACCGTCGATGAGATGATGAACGGATACGTTTTCTTCACACACGATGGAGAAGATCTCAACTTGCGCGTGAATCCACGCAACGGAGTGGCACGCCGCTAGGTAGCAGGCTGCGTGCAAGTCGTACGGATCGCGTCGATCAACACGGCGCGCTGTACGGGCTTCGTCGTGAACTCGTTGCAGCCCGCTTCCAGGCACCGCTGGCGATCGCCAGCCATGGCGTGGGCGGTCAAGGCGATGATCACACCGACATAGCCCTGCTTTCTCAGCAGTCGAGTTGCCGAGTACCCGTCGAGCACCGGCATCTGCATGTCCATCAGAATCACGTCGAAGGGAGCTGCACAGTCGACGGCTTCCTGGGCCGCCGCGACCGCCTGCGCGCCATCGCCGACGACAGTGACCTTGGCTCCGGCGCGCTCGAGGATGCGGGAGAACAGGCGCTGGTTGTCGAGGCCGTCTTCGGCGAGCAGCAGTGACATGCCTTCGAGAGCGTGTTCGTTCTGTGCTGCTGTCTGCACGATGTCGACAGACTCGTGCGGGCGGATCTGCGCGGCTGGTAGCAGCGGCACATCGGAGAGATCGCCAGGATCGATGCGAAATGCGAACGTGCTGCCGACGCCAGGTTCCGACTCGATCGTCACGCCATCTCCCAGGATCTCCGCGAGTGTGTTGGCAACTCGCAGTCCAAGGCCCGTGCCGCCGAAGCGCCGCGTCGTGGACCCGTCGGCCTGCGTGAACGCCTTGAACGTGGCGATCGTGTCGCGCTGTTGGGCGGTCATGCCGATCCCCGTATCGATGACCGCTACCTCCAGTCTGTTCTGGTCAGCGCGTTCATCGTAAGCCACGTGGATCGTGACAGATCCCAGCTCTGTGAACTTGATTGCGTTGCCGACGAGGTTCAGCAAGATTTGTCGCAACCGCGTGGGGTCGGACTGGATTCGTTCGGGAATCGCCGTGGCATACTCTGCTCGCAGCTCAATGCCCTTGCCTTCAGCGCGCACTCGCATCAGGTCTAGAACGCTGGTTACCAGAGCCACCGGATTCAGCTCGATCCGCTCGACGCTCATCATGCCGGCCTCGATCTTCGACATGTCCAGAATGTCGTTGATGATCGCTAGTAGCTGGTGGGCGTTCCTACGGATGATCTGGATCGCTTCGGCAGATTGCTCCGCAGTGGTGACGTCACCGTCGTCGAGCAGGTCTGCGTAGCCGAGGATCGCCGTCATCGGAGTGCGGATCTCATGACTCATGTTCGCGAGGAACTCTGACTTTGCCTGGTCCGCAGCCACAGCCACCGCTCGCGCAGCGTCCCCTGCTTCCCGTCGTCGGATCTGCTCGGCGAGCTCCTCCGTACGCCGTTGAACCTGCGTCCGAAGCATGTAATTCCACAGCAGGAAGCCAAGTGTGAGGACAGCAGCGAGGCCGAGCACAATGAGGAGGACTCGCCACAAGTGGGCGTGGCTGTCGCTGTCCTTCATGTGGATCCACTTCTTGAAGATTAGCTGTCGGTCGCTCGGTGGAATCGACGCGAGAGTCTTCTCTACGATGCGGTGGAACTCGGGCCAGTCTTTGCGCACTGCGAATGCGAGGCGGTAGTGGTAGCCAGAGTCGCCGCTGACACGAATGTTCGTGATACCTTCGCGCTCGAGGTAGTAGGTCGCTGTTGCCGCGTCGCCTACCATGGCATCGACGATGCCGAACGAGACCTTGCGAAGCGCTGCTTGTACGTCAGGAGCGACGGTCAGCCGGATGTCTGGCCACTCTTCTTCGAGGAGGTCTTGCCAGACATACCCCTCAACGACGACGACGTTCTTGCCGCGCAGATCTCGGAGCGTGACAGACCCGGTAACATCGTTGTTGACGAAGATGACTCCTGGCAGCTCGATGTGCGGTGCCGCGAAGTGGAGGTACTCTTCGCGTTGTGGTGACGACATTACGGCCGCGAGAACATCGGTTTCTTGTTTCTGCGTGCTCGCCAGCACGTCCTTCCACGAGTCCATTTGCTGCACGACGAATTCAATGCCGAGGCGTTGTTCGAGCAGCCGCATGTAGTCGGCGCCCATTCCGTGGTAGATGCCAGCTGCATCGAAGAACTCAAAGGGTGGAAACGTGGGGTCAGGGGCGAGTCGGATAGTGGGGTGCGCTGCGAGCCACGCTCGCTCCTGCGGCGTGATCGCCAGGGGCGCCTTGTCATCAACTGGCTGAGCAACGATGCCTTTGCTACCCAAGAAGCAAAGGCAGAACGCGAGCCACCAACAGGCCGCCCTGACGAGGCGAAGTGATGACGTGGGCTGTTCACCGTCAGCGCATGCGCACTGATCCATAGGGACTCCAACAGGATATCGACTACATAAGCGGGGCGGGCTTTTGCAGTAGTGATGTTATCGACGCCGTCAGGGTGGCTACTTGAGACGGCTGCGGCTGTGCCAGTTTGCTGCGCGACCAGGCGGCCGATAATCGCTCGAGTCCGTAAGAGCGCTAGCTCGACTGCCACCACTCCAGTAGCTCAGCGGCGGTGGGAGTCTCCCGGGCGACCCGCGTAGCGGTCTCAATGACGGCTGTTCCCAGCCGTTCGAGTTGCTCCGCGGTCATTTCTGGAAACACCGGTAGTGACAGGGCTGTCGCGGAAAAATCATCGGTTGCCGGCAGCGGGTACGCGTGGAATCCCTGTTGCCGATACTTCGCCTGTTGGTGGATCGGTTGTGGGGCCTTCTGGGCATCGATGCCACGACGCTGCAGCTCGGCGACCCAACTGTCACGATCGGAATCTCGAACCTGACAGTAGAAGCGTTGGTACACGTGAGTCGTACCAGGGCGCTCGAGTGGCAAGCGGAGCTCTTCGAGGCCTTGAAGGCGCTCCCGTAGCGACGCTACGTGCTGTCGCCGCTTCCTGTTGTTGTCCTCGAGCTGCCCTAGCTGCATCGATCCGACGGCTGCGTTGAGGTCGGCCATGCGACACTCGAAGCCAGGACTCGTGGTTGTATTGGTTTCGTATCCGGCAAGTTCACGCAGTGCCTGAGCCAGTTCGTCGTCAGAAGTCGCGATCATCCCGCCTTCGCCGGTCGTGACCGCAGAGCTCGCGTCGAGGGAAAAGCAGCCGATCTCGAAGCTCCCGACTCGATGCTCGTCGATGGCAGCGCCAACGCCGCCACCGCACTCCTCGATCAGGCGTAACCCGTGCTCCTCTGAGAGTTGCTGCAGTGCAATGACATCAGCAGGGTGACCTGCAGTGTGGGCGACAATCAGTGCTTCCGTACGCAGAGTGATCTTGCGCGCGACGTCCTGCGGGTCGACGGTCAAGGTGTTGGGGTGCAGGTCCGCAAGGATCGGAGTGACGCCGGCGGCGATCAGAGCATCGATCGAGGTCGCTGCGATGAAGGCCGGAACGATGACCTCTCCCTGCAGGCCGAGAGCCCGGATGACCAGCTGCAGCCCCATGGCTCCCGAGCTCACTGCCACGGCGTGCTCGGTGCCGACGTGCTTTGCAAAACGTTCTTCGAAACGCAGCCGGCACTCGCCGCCGGTGAAGTGGCCGAGGTCGTTTTGCGATGATGACAGCGATGTCACGGATCTCTCCCGTCTGCAGACACGAAGCGAGAACTTCCTGTTCTCTTTATCGGCCGCTGCGAGAGTCAGTTGATTAGATTCCGCAGAAAGTATCTGGGCTTGTGTCAGTTGTGGGAGATTGTGTCAGATCGGGAGTGCGATCGTGACCTGGGCTCCGCCGAGCGCGCCGGCATTGCGGACATCGAGGTGGCCGTCATGGGACTCGGCGACGCGTTGCGCGACCAGCAGGCCCAGCCCCGCTGAGTCACTGCGCCGGGGCGTTGTCGCAGTCGGTGCCTGAGGGGGCTGTACCCCGCCTGCTTGCGTCGGGAATCCCGGCCCATCGTCGAGCACTCGCAAGAGCAGCGACGACTGGCTGACCGTCGCGCTGGCGACGATCTGTGCATCCGCGTGTTGTAGTGCGTTGCGTAGTAGGTTCTCGGTAGCACGCAACAGCAAGCGTCCGTCTCCCTCGATCGTCGGCAGTTGCGACGCGATCTCCAGTTGCAGCTCGATCCCTCGCGCGACCGCGAGGGGCTTCAGGCCGCGAACCGCCTGGCGCAGAAGTTCTCCTGGGGGGATCGGCTCGCGATGCAGCTGGGGCGCAGATTCGAGACGGGCAACTTCGAACAGATCTTCGGCGAGCGTGTGAACTCGATCGATGTCGGACCGGGCACTGACCAACACATCGCCGAGCTGAGCTCGTAGCTCATCCGTGCCATGCTCTGCCAGCACAGTGTCTGCGCGATCCATGCACGCAATCAGTGCAGTCAGCGGTGTACGCAGGTCGTGCGACACCTGGGCGACCCACTCGCGGTGGGCGTTGTCCTTCTCGGCGAGATCATCGAGTAGCTGCGTCGCGCGGGAGCGCATCGAGTTCATTGCGGTAGCCAGCTGTGCGATCTCATCATGGCCACGTGCATCGAAAGGGCCTGGCAACGCCCCGGCGGTGTCAGCGCTCTCGATCTGGGTTGTCGCCGCCTGCCCTGCCAAGCGCGAGACGCGCCAAGTCACTGCTCGAGAGATGATCCACGCGAAGACGACAGCGATGACCAACGGTACCAACAAGTAGACGATCCAACGCAGCCATGTTTCGAGGCGCACTTGGTCTTCATCCATCACGAACGCCCCGGCCGGGATCTCTTCCGCCTCGAACTCTTCTGCAACTAAGTCTGCGTCCTCGGTCGTGGCGCTCTCGTCCGAAGCGGTGGGATCTGCCGGATCGGCGATGCGCACGCCTCCTTCGTCAAAAATCTCGAGGCCGCTTTCAAAGAACGCCGACTCGGTGCCCGCTTCGTCGTCTGCTTCGTAGACGTAGACTTCAGCGTCGATGGGTGGGAGCCCGAACGTGCGGTAGACCGCATCGTAGAGATGTGGTGACACCAGTTCGAAGGCAAAGATGAACACAACCAACAGCGCGGCCAATCGGACGCTCAGGCGGCGGTACCAGCGAACTCGCATCTCAAGCGTCTCCTGCTTCTGTGCTCAGGCGGTAGCCGACACCCCAGACCGTATTTAGGTAGTGTGGGTCGCTCGGTTCGTCTTCGACTTTGGCACGGAGGCGGCGGATGTGTAGGTCCACGGTGCGTGTGTCGCCTTCGTAGTCGTGTCCCCAAACGCGATTGAGCAGTTGATCGCGGGTCCAAGTGCGGTCCGGGAAGCGCAGCAGGAACAAGAGCAGTTCGAACTCGCGTGGCGTCAAGTCGAACGTCGTTTCGCCACGACCCGCTTTGTGTTCGTCGGGGTCTGCCCACAGGTCGCGCCACTGTACGCGGCCCGGCCCGACGCTGCGCCCGGATCGCCGCATGACGGATCGGATGCGGGCGATCAACTCCGGCATGTGGAACGGCTTGACGACGTAGTCGTCGGCGCCGACGTCGAGTCCTCGAACGCGTTGCTCGGGCGCATCGCGTGCCGTCAGGATGATGACCGGGACCTCGCGCCCACGCTGGCGTAGGCTCCGGCACAGATCGAGTCCATCTCCATCCGGCAGTCCCAGATCCAACAAGATCAGATCATAGTCACTCTGCAGCGACATCGACGCGTCGTTGTAGTCGATGCTGAAATCGACAACGAATCCCGATGCGCGCAGGGCATCGAGCAGTTCTCGACGAATGCGTGCGTCGTCCTCAACGAGCAAGATTCGAGCAGCGGTGCTGGACACGGGTGTCCTCCTTCTTGACGTTTCTTCCGCTGCAGATTCTAGCAGCTCGATTCGAGAAAAATCTCGCGACGAAACATCTTCGAAACATCTCCGAAACACCACCTCCGTAGGCTTTGGGTCAGTGGCCGTGGCGACACGGGCACTGGTGACCCCTTTAGGAGCCGAAGGAGGCTTTCCGATGACGCACACGTTACGCAACTGCACACTTGTCATTGTCTTGTCCTGTGTTGCCGCCGTCCAGGCTGAGAAGCGGAGTGACTTGCCTGGTGTCCAGTGGACACCCTCCGGGCAGCTATTGGTCGGCGGCAAGACTTTCGATTCATGGGCTGACTACGCGAGCTCTGCGTACTTCCGCACCCACGGGCTGCGCTGTGGTTGTGGTGCGGTCACACCGTCCGCGGCACCGTTCGTGCCCGGAGACTGCGGCTTGAACAACACGAATGCGTCCGCCGTTTACGACCCTGCCGTCCAATATCGTATCCCGGTCGTCGTTCATGTCATCCAGCACGCCAACGGCACCGGCTACCTCAGCCCTGCTGTTGTGCAGAGCCAGATCGACATCCTCAACCAAGATTTCGGTGCTATCACCGGCAGCAATGGAGCGCCGGGCACCGATACAGGGATCGAGTTTTTCCTCGCAGCGACCGATCCTCAGGGGAACGCGACGACCGGGATTACGTATACGACCAACACACAATGGTTCAATGACAACGGCAACTATTGGAACTCGTTGGCGTGGGATCCGCAGCGCTACTTGAACATCTACACGAACACCGCCGACGGTGCTCTAGGGTATGTGCCGTTCCTGCCGCAAGAGGGTCCCGCAGGCACGAACGAAGATCGCGTTGTGGTTCTCTACAGCACCTTCGGTGCGAATGCGCCGATGGCTCCCTACAACCTCGGCCGAACGACAACGCACGAGGTCGGGCACTTCCTCGGCTTGTGGCACACCTTCGACAACGGTTGCGGCAGCGTCGCAGCATGTGCGACGACGGGCGACCGTATCTGTGACACCGAACGTCAGCAGTGGGACACCTACGGCTGTCCCAGTGGCGCGACGTCCTGCGGCAGCGCAGATCCAATTCACAACTACATGGACTACTCAGACGATCAGTGCATGAACAACTTCACGGTCCATCAGACGCGTCGCATGCGCTGCACGCTCGAGAGTTATCGACCGCTATTGTTCACGATTGCCGGGGGAGTCGTGCCACCAGTTACCGGCCTGTCCTGCACCGGCGGCGTTGGTAGCGTCGCGGTAACGTGGTCTAATCCCGCAGCCTACTCAGAGATCGCTGTCGAGCGCGTGGGGGGTGTGATCTCAATGCTCCCCGGCACCTCCACGAGCTTCATCGATTCTTCGGTGCCGCCCGGGACGCATATCTATCGCGTCACCGGTTTGACGGCGCTCGGTGTATCCGTCGACGAGGAGTGTAGCGTGACGGTTATGGCGCCGGGGAGTGCCTCGTTTCGCCGTGGCGACGCCAATGGCGACGGCAACTACGATATCTCGGACCCAGTGACGATTCTGACGGTGTTGTTCAGTAGTGGCGTCACAACGTGTGCGCAGGCGCTCGACGCCAACGACGATGAGTCCGTCAACGTCGCTGACCCGGTCTACCTACTGCAAGCTTTGTTTGGTACCGGCGCGTTCCCTTCCGCGCCATCCCCGAATTGTGGACAGGATCCAACGCCAGGACCCCTTACCTGCGCGTCGAGCCTCTCCTGTCCATAGTCGCGTCCCCCCCAAAAGCGCCCGGTGCTCCCGTCAGCATCGGGCGCGTCTTACTGCTCGGCCGGACGCAACGTGGCGTCGATCCACGAGCTCCGCTCCCCGTTCAGCACGATATTCAGCGGCACATAGCCGGTTGCACGCACAGTGACGGTGCGCCAGCTGGCCGGCACCACGTACAGGTCGATCTCGGCGCCTTGCATCGCGGATTGGATGCGCTGCACAACCTCGCCGTTGGAATCGACAAGCGTGAAGGCCGGTGCCACTGAGCCATCGCTCGTTGTCACGGTGATATAGAGGGAGCTCCCTTCTTCGACAGCGACCGATTGCAGTCCGCCAGACGTGATCGTGATGAACTGCGAACAAACCCAGCGATCCCTCATCGCGAGCGTGCCCAACTGGCAGCGGTAGGTGCCAGGCACGATGTTCGTGAGGAGGACGGTGCCATCGGACCCGACGCGAAACGACCGCTGCGAATGATCCTGAGACAATGTGCCGCGAACCTCGGTCAGCGCTTGCCCATCGGGCCGCACGAACTGCAGGGTCGTATCCACAGTTTCGCGGCTGGTGGCTCGCAGCATGACCGGCGCCGCGCTGGGCAGCGTCGCACCCAAAGTCACCAGTGGATTCTCATCGAGTTCGTAGTAGATCGAGTACTTCCCGCGCACAAACAGCAGCAGATCGAACGTACCATCGGCGCGCACTTCGGCTTCGGCCGACGTCGTGCTGGCGCCCTCGAGCACCGCATGAACCTGCCCGGCGAAGGCGGGGGCATCATCGAGATACACGGTGCCGAAGCAACTGTACGTGTCGAACTCGAGCTTGGCTTCCGACGCTTCAGGGACGATGAACTCGTGGTGGCTCGTGTCGAGCCCGATCGAGAACGGTGACTCGCCGCGTTTGGCCTGCAGCTCGTAGCGACCCGGACCCAAGCCACGGACCGAGTACGTGACGGTGTCGTCTTCTTCTTCGGCTGTGAGCGGCTCCGACCACCAACCACCACCTCGGCGTGAACACTGGATCGTCCAAGGACGTGTCGTCTCACCCGCCGCGACGGCCGCGCAGCGAACCGTCGCGGTGACACCAGTCAGCAGAATTACTTGGGTGATCGTACCTGCGGCGCCTCGGGAAGGTACATCGACGACCTGATCGGCATAGCGCTTGTCGATGATGCCCAACTTGCAGGGCTCGCGTCCGGTGCGATTCGACTGGGCGTAGCCGTGTTCGTCTGTCTCGACAATCTGTTGGTCTTGCTCCTTCGTCATCAGCTGGTAGGGGTGCAGGCGTGCATTCTCCCAGGGGAGCGCGAAGAATACGGACGCGCCGACTACTGGCCGGCCCGCCGCATCGATGACATGCACTCGAACCGGTGGTGTGTTCCAGTCGACGTGCAATACCGCCGTGGTCGTCTCATTGGGGACCAACTTGACCGGCACGTAGTCGGTACTCGGCATGCCGTGTCCTTCGAGCTGCAAGTCGAACTCGCCGACCCAGTCGATGTCAATGTAGGCGAGCTTCTTCGAACTTGGCAGCTTCCGTTCGTGGTGCTCTTCGGCCCCAATCAGATGCAGAGTCAGTGGCTTTTGCAGCTCTCGCTCCGATACGATCTGCAGGCGCAGTTTGGCGCGTTGTTGTAGAACGATCGGTTCGGGGATTGCGCTGACGTCGAAGGTCTCGTAGTTCAAGAACCCACTCGCGGTAACGAAGACATCAACGAAATCGACGTGAGCGGGTACCTTCGCCGTGAACTCTCCTTTCGAGTTCGTGTAGTAGTAGACGTAGTCGCGCTTGTCGGTGCCGCGCAGCGGCCATTGTATCTCGACGCGCGCCAAGCTGATCGGGCGCTGATCCGCACCTTCGACGCGGCCGACCCAAACGTTACCTTCCAGCGGATACAGGCCAAGGCGTTTGGGTGCTGCCTGCGGTAGGTCGAGTTCTACCTGTGTGCCGTAGAATCCAGCCTTTTGAATGCTGACATGGTAGGTACCCGGCGGCAGCGGTTCGCTGCTGACTTGGCCGTCCACGTCACTGCGCAACTCGGCAACTTTGCGCTGTGCACGAGACACGATGACTCGAGCGTTCGCGACGGGATCGGTGCTCTCCTCGAAGACCACCTGCGCGTGCAGTTGCGCCGCACTGACCTGGGCCGTCTCGACCGAATCCGGCGTCGGATCCGTATTCTGTGCGCGCTCGAAATCGCTGCTGGCCTCGGGCGCCGAGCTCTCGCCGACGACGGCTTCTTGGGCAGTGTCGGATTGCAGCGGGGCGGGGGCTGGCTCGCGAGCGACCCAAATCACGAACAGTACGACAAAAGCTGCAGCAAACAGCAGCCCCAATAGGCTACTTCTGGCGCGAGCGACCTCGCGGTACCGAATCCATCGCAAGTGATCTGTGCGAGCGCGTGGCAAGGCACCTCCCTTGGTGTCTGAGACGGTTTGTTTCTAAGGTAGCGTAGGCCCGCTCGCTCTCGGACTTTTTTTTGACTCTGGACTAGCGACGCCAGATCGAGCCGGTTGCCATCGGGTGCGCGGTCGCGCAGAATGGCCGCTTCCCCGGTGAAAGGAATCCGATGCCAAAAGCACGCTCCCTCCTGGTTCTGCTGTTGCTCGTTGCCCCCATGGCGTACGCCGCAGAACCCAGTGTATCCAAACTGCGCAAAGCTCTGCGTTCGGGTGACAGCGAGCAAGCGCGTCTGACCGCACTTGCCGAACTCGAGAAGCTCGCCAAGAGTGAGCGAGAGCAGCCCGCCGACGAGAAACTGGCCAAGCAAGTGACTTCGATCATCGCAAGCGCCCTCGGTGATGACTCGATGCAGGTGCGCGAGCGCGCTGCCGAGATTCTCGGAGCGGTGGGGCATCCGCAGTCGGCGCCTGTGAAACTTGGGTCGGTGTTGGACAAAGCGCGCAAGCAGGCCAAATCCAAGTCGAGCAAGCTCAAGAAGAAGCAGAAGCAATGGGCCGATGCGATGATGACAGGCGTTGGTTCTGGGAAGCGCCGGGATCCGAATGCACCGTTCGATCCACGCAAAGAGCTCGAGCGTCTCGAGAAAGAGATGGAGCTCTTCGAGAAGGGGAAAAAGAAGGCCGACAAGATCCAAGTAGAGATCGATGCGATCACGCTCGAGTGGCAAGCTGCGATCGCTACCGGCAGTGCGGCCGCCAAAGCGCTGGCTTCCTATCCGACGCCCCGCGCCCGCAAGCGCGTACGCAGCTTCTACGACACGATCTACAAGTACAGCCCACGTACGGCAGAACATGCCGCGGTTGCGCTGCTCGAGTTTGGCCTTCGTGACGATGTCGGCGCGGTCGCCGAATCGCTGAGTGATTATCAAAGGCAGATGGACCGACACGCGGAGTGGGAGAAGGAGAAGCAGGCCGACGACGACTCCTACGAACCGCGCCCGATGTCTGACTATTGGGGCAAGCGCGTCTACGAGCGTCTACAGAAGTTCGCAGTCGCCCAGAAACTCGCTCCGCTCGAAGACTGGAGCCCTGGTTTTGCGCCGCGCGCGAAGAAGTGGTTCAAGGCAGTCAAAGCGAGCTTGCCCGAGGCCCTGCCAGATCCCGACAAAGGCGTCGAGAAGGCGAAGCCGGCCGAGTAGTTCGGAACGCGCCCTCGATAGCTGTCCCGGCGGTTATGCGCCGGCGCCGCTCTTGCGCCACAGGGCCAGCGACGTATCGCCGTAGCGACGCACCAGGAACTCTTCGCAACCAGCAGGTGGTGCCGGCGGGCGCAGGTATCGTGGGTACTCCAAGCCGATCAAGCCGTCGCTGGCCAGGTGGTCGCTGGCAGCAAGTTGCAGGGCGAGCTCCCAAGGATCGTGAGGGTCTTCCGGCTCGTAGTGTGGGAATGGTGGGTCCAGGAAGATCACATCGAACGGGCCTCCGCTGATCGGGGTCGTGTAAGGATCGACCTGTAGGATCTCAGTCAGTGCCCGCAGCGACAACGCGTCGAGGTTCCGTTGCAAGATCGCGGCGACCTTGCGGTTGTTCTCGATGAACGTCGTCCGCACCGCACCCCGAGAGATCGCCTCGACGCCGATGGCTCCGGAACCGCTGAAGACGTCGAGAAAACGTGCCTTCGGCAGCCAATCGACGATGATCTGAAACAGCGCCTCGCGGATCCGCGTGCGCATAGGGCGTACCCCGAGACTCTGCGGCACGTCGATGGTGCGCCCCCGCAACGAGCCGCCACTGATTCGCACTGCGCCGCGGCTCGCCATCGCTAGTGATTCACTTTTCGATCCGGATCTGCAGGCGTTGCTGCACGATGGCGTTCGGCTCGACGTTCAAGTCGGTCGCGACGACCCGCAGCTCATAGTCGCCATTGTTGATCAACAGCGGAAGGCGGTAGATCTTGCCGAAGAAGTTCGTGTCACGCTTCTGCGGTTGCGTGTCGTTGAAGTCGCCGAGACGGCGGTGATCGATCACTCTCTTGTCGCGCACGAGGAAGACTTCGATGCGGACCTTGCTCAACCAGCCGTCGGTGGTCTCGGTCGCGTGTAGGTGGAGCAGCTCGCCATAGACGTGCAGCGCCTGATCGGGCTTGAAGAGATACTTCTGGAAGCGATCACGGCGTCCGCGGTTGCCGATCGATCGACACAATTCGACAGAGACAAGATCGAACGGGCTCGTTGTCGCTGTGCTACGCAGCCCGCCTAGGGCCCGGTCGCGCAGGTCTTCGCTGCCGACATCGTGGTACAGCGCCGCACGCAGCAGCGAGTGGACCTCACCCGGATAGTGTGGCGACCCCATCGCATCCAAGAGTGGGGCTAGATCGCCGACGTCCGTGTTGCCTTCGAGGAAGTGCAGAGCGATCAAGCGGATCTCGAGGTTCTGCTTCGTCAGCCGCGCTGCATCATCGAGCGTCCGTTCGTCGACACCCGAGTAGTTGGCGAGTTCACGGAGCAGCTTCTTGCGCTGCGTTCGTAGTGCGTGCTCGAGCATCGACATTGTAGTGATCTCGGGCTCGGCTTCTTCCTGGTTGCCACTCCGGGTGACATCGATGATCGGAGCGTTCGGTCGCCCCTCGTTTGTGTTGGCCGCAGCTGGCGTCGGGTCGCCGCTCAGGTGTTCCACCTCGATCAGCTTCTGCGGCTTTACGTTGCGCTGTGCGCGAGCATTGTCGTCAGCGCCCGTGCGTCGGCCATTGGGGCCGCGTGCTTGCCTCGCGTTGGGCTGTAGGTCCTCGAGGAGTGGTTGCGCGTCGAGTTCGTTGATACCGGTGTTGGGAGGTGAGAGGTGCCCGTCGGTCGGCGCTGTCAGCTGACCTGGGTTTTTGTGCGGGGTTCGACAACCGCTCGTCACGACGCATGCAAGCGCAAGAACCACAAGCAGGATCGGCGCATGGCGGACCTCCCGCGAGGCGTGGTACTGCATGTTGTTCCCCTCTCCCCAGTAGCAGCGTAGCCGTTAGTCTCCCGAGGTCGGCTTCCGCCAGCAAGGGGTTTCTCCGCGTTCGCGCCCCGAAAGTGGAGATTGTCGCGGTGGCTACTCTTCGAGGGCTTTGGCGAGCAGGTCGTAGGCGTTCTGTAGCTCGCGGAAGTTCTCTTCTTTGTAGATATCGACGCGAGAGACAGTCGCCAAGATCTCCCGGGCCGTCGCAAAGTGGTTCACTTGCGGGTTGATGCCAAGGCGATGCAGGTTCAAGTGTGCCCGCACGAGGCTGAACGTTATCTGAATGTCGGACGACAGCTGATGGGCTCGCGTTAGATCCTCGAGCGCAGGGATTGCCTCTCGCAATCGCATCTTCAGCACGCCGCGGTCGTGCCAGACGTTGGCATTGCGCGAGTCGTACGACAGCGAAACCCCCATGTACTCGATCGCGGACCGGAGCGAGTCCACGTCCCCGGAACGTGCCAAGTAGAGTCCGCGCTGGTAGTACTTGTTGGCAGCAAGCTCCGGGTCGATCGTCGGGTTGATCATGTGGAGCGAGTTGCGCGACCGGACATGGCTCTCGTTGACAGCAAAGTCACGCGCCAATACTCGAAACGCCGCATGTTCGATCTCAACCAGCGGCGCTTTCCAGAAGTAGGTGCCGCTACCGGCCTGGAAGGGCAGCTGCTCATCGAGGATACGCCAGGTGGCGCCGCCATCGATGGTGTACTCCAAGCGGCAGTTCTTCGCGGCCAAGTTGGTGTCGGCGATCTCCCAATGAACAGCCAGCTCGGTGCCCGCTTTGTGGTAGATCTTCGACGCTCCGTCGGCGATCCACACTTGTCCCTGCGGCGGCAGCGTGTCGACAACGGTGCGGTGGTCCGGTGGCGTGTCGGGACCTGGTGCTACTCGATCGGCGACGTCGTTCTGGCTGATGCAGCGCACGTAGAAGAAGTAGCGGCCTTCGTTGGTCGCCTCGAAGCGAAACGGCGACATGCGGTCGGTGTCGGTGCTCCGTTGCCAAGGACCATTCTCGTGGCGATACCAGATTTCGACTGTCTTGCGCTCGACGAAGCTGAAAGCAGGGATGCGGTAGAAGATCGGAAGCCGTCGAAACGCCGAGAACTCATCGGCAGTCACTGTGCGCGATCCGACGAATCCATCGAAGGGCATGACCTGGAGCGGGGACTCGAGCATCCACGACGCAGCGTTGCCGGCCAAGTCGGTCACGATGATGCGAAGATCGATTTCACCGTCGACCGCGGGAAGGAACCAAGGGTGGCGCCCTTGTGCCGGATACGTTAGGTAGGCATCGGGGATGTCTTGCCAAACGCGATCGGGCAGCAATCGGTATTCGATGCGTACCGGTGTGTTTGCAAGGTTCTCGTCGTGGGCTTGCCAGTCGATGACTGCGCGTCCGCCAGCATGTACCGGATCGCCTCCGGTCGGTGCGTTGACGACGAGTACCGGGGGGGTCGTGTCAACGACACACTCGTACTCCGGAGTTTCGCCGGGCTGCGGCACGGGCGCTTGCGTGCCAGATTCATCGATCGCGATTACGCGGAAGCCGTAGCGGCCGTCGCTGGGTGCAGTGAACAGGATCGGTGGAGCGCCGACGTGCATCGTCGGCGCTGCTTCCCAGGTCTTGCCGGTATCGCGTGTGAACCAGACCTGATACTTGGAGAGTGGCGCGGCGCCTGCGTTGATGGTCTTGAGCCGGATCTCCAGCTCGCGGGTCTGCAGGTAATCGACGTCTGACGCTACCGCGGCCGCTGGCAACAGCATCCCGAGCAGTAGCAGCGTAGTTCTTGTGCTTTTCATATCCCCTGAATCGGTCGTTTCAGGGGGCGGCTTGAGCGTCCGGTGTGGTTTATCAGAACGCGCCGTCGGTACGACGATCGGTCAAACGTTGGCCGGTGGCGAGAAGGGTGTTCTCTGCTCTCTAGAACAACTCCAGCTGGCGTTCACGCGGGTCGTTTTGCCCCCAATGGAACCAACGACGAAAGCCCTCCCAGCACTGCCGGCAGAGATACTGAACACGATCGTCGAACTTCACGAACTGGTGAGTGGCGATTTCCTCTTGGTGGAAACAGCGCTTGCAGGTTTGCTTCTCCATGACTCCCGTCTTCGACCCCCGACGACCCGTTACCCTCCCGGCTTCCTTGCCAACTGCAGGATTCATCGGATGGACAGAGGGACGGGTTGAAATGTTTGCTGAGAATCGTGCAGTCGAACTTCGCCGGCCTGTGTTGTGAAGTCGTGTTTGCGGCGTTATTGAGTCGTAACCGTAGCGTCCCAAACCGCCTGCATGTCGGCATGCAGAGGTGCCTCGAATTCTGTCCACGCGCCGGTCTCGGGATGCTGAAATCGGATGCGATGCGCATGGAGCGCGTGTCGTTCGAGCAGTGGTAACTCGCCTTGTTTCACGGTCTTCCCGTGCAGCTCGGACGCGGTGATCTTCTTCTCGCGCCCATAGGTTGCGTCGCAAACGATCGGCAGCTGGATGCTCTTGAGGTGCACCCGGATCTGGTGAGTGCGCCCCGTCTTCGGGAACATGCGCAACCAGCTGTGGCTACCCAGGTCGTGTTCGACCTTCCAGCTGGTCGTGGCTGGCTTCCCCTGATCATCGTGACGGATCGCCATCCGTTGGCGCTGGGTCGGGGAGCGGCCCAACGGCTGATCGATGATCCCCTCTGGTTCGGTCGGCACGCCGTGCACGAACGCGACATATTCCTTGTGCACCGTGCGTTCCTTGAACTGCTCAGCGAGCTTGCGGTGCGAGCGGTCGGTGCGTGCCACCAATAGTACGCCCGAGGTTTCGCGGTCGAGGCGGTGCACGATCCCCGGCCGAAACTCGCCTCCTTCACTGGAGAGGTCTTCTGTCCAGCCCAAGAGTGCGTTCACGAGGGTGCCTCGAGCGCTCGTCCCCGGCGACGGGTGCACTACCATCCCTGCCGGCTTCGAAACGACCAGCAGCGCGTCGTCCTCGTGCAGGATGTCGAGACTGACGTTCTCGGGGATCGGCATCGGCGGTGGCGGCGGGGGGATCCGGACAACGACTTTGCTGCCGGTGCGCAGAGAGGTGCTCGGTTTCGGCGTCGCATCATCGATACGGACGCGGCCGTCGTTGATCAGGCGTTTCAGGGCAGAGCGGGAGAGGTCGGGGAAGCGGGCGTGCAGCCACTGATCCAGCCGCACGCCGTTGGCTTCCTCATCCACGACCAGGTCGTGGACCGATTCCGTCGAGGAATCAGTTTCCTCCATTGCCAGGCGGGTCGGGCATGTCGGTCCCCTGAATCGTTTACACACGGGTTCAGACAAGTCAACGTATCTTCCCCACTCAGCACAAAACACCAAACACAGGC